>NZ_JBHXKE010000515.1:0-1007 GCF_042722765.1 Kitasatospora sp. NPDC058406 | reverse complement strand
GTTCGGTGGTCGCCGCCGACCAGGTCGCCCCGCACAAGAGGGCCGGCGCCATCGCCCTCATGTTCACCGGACTCACCGCCGCCAACGTGCTCGGCGTCCCGATGGGCACGCTGCTCGGCCAGCACTTCGGCTGGCGTTCCACCTTCTACGTGGTCGCCGCGCTCGGGGTGATCGGCTTCGCAGGCATCGCCGCGCTCGTCCCCGTCCAGTCCCGGCCGGAGGGGGCCCGGCTCGGCGCCGAGCTGGCCGTCTTCCGGACCCCGCAGATCTGGCTCGCGCTGACCATGACGGTGCTCGGCTGGGGCGGCATCTTCGCGATGTTCACCTACATCACGCCGATGATGACCGAGCTCGCCGGCTTCTCGCCGTCCGGCGTCACCTGGCTGCTCTTCCTCTTCGGGGTCGGCCTCTTCGTCGGCAACCTGCTCGGGGGCTGGTTCGCCGACCGCGCGCTGATGCGCAGCCTCTACGTGATCCTCGCGGTGCTCACGGTGCTGCTGTTCGCCTTCACCTTCGCCGCGCAGAGCCGGGTCGGCGCGATCGTGGCCATCCCGCTGATCGGGGTGTTCGGTTTCGCCACCGTCGCCCCGCTGCAGAAGCGGGTGATGGACCAGGCGGCGGGCGCGCCCACGCTCGCCTCGGCCGCGAACATCGCCGCGTTCAACCTGGGCAACGCGCTGGCCGCCTGGCTCGGTGGGCTGGTCATCTCGGCCGGGCTCGGCTACCAGGCGCCGAACTGGGTGGGCGGACTGATGGCCGTCGCGGCGCTCGGTGTGGCCGTGCTGTCCGGTGCTCTGGACCGGCGTGCGGGCCGGAGCGGCGGCGGCCGGGTGGTGGCGGCGGGGGGACCGGCCTCCGGCGGGGTGGCAGCCGCTGCCGGTCCGGACGGCGCGGTGACGGCTTCCGCGTCGGCCCCGGTGGCGGGGCCGACGGAGCGCGCGGTGGCAGCCGGGAGGTGAGCCACGGCCACGCGGCCAGGCGGAAGGGCCCGGACGAGTGTCCGGGCC
>NZ_JBHXKE010000514.1:0-1010 GCF_042722765.1 Kitasatospora sp. NPDC058406 | reverse complement strand
GACGATCTTCGCGGAGGTGGTGGCGCGGGTGGGGGCGGCCGCGTTAGAGCTTGCGAAGTCCACTGAGGACCCTTTCGAGCAGCGTGACGTCGGGCTGGTTTCCGGATTCGCCGCCGGAAGCGGGCTGGTGGATGGCGACGAGGCCGGCCTCGGCCAGGTCGGCCACGAGGATGCGGGCCACTCCCAGCGGAAGGGAGAGCAGCGCCGACACCTCGGCCACGGACTTCACCTCGGTGCACAGGGTGCAGATCCGCTGGTGCTCGGGGAGCAGGGTGGCCAGGCGCTGCGGATCCACGTCGGCCGAGACGAGCGCCTCCAGGGCGAGCTCGTAGCGGGGCCGGGTCCGTCCGCCGGTCATCGCGAACGGTCGGATCAGCGGGCCGGAGTCCTGCTCGTCGTCGAACTCGTCAGCGTGCCCGGGCCGCTGGGCCGACCGGCCGCCCTGGTGCCCGACGGCCGACCGGCCCCCGAGGCCGGGGCCGGGCTGCTGGCCGGCCGTCCCGTCCTGCCTCGGGTAGCCCGCGGGGGGCGCGTCGTAGGAGGGCTGCGGCTGCCGGGGCCGGCCGTACTCGTCGTACTGCCCCGGCGGGTACGGCCCGCCGTACTGCGGCTGTCCGTAGTGCTGGTCGTGCTGGCCGTGGAGCGGCTGGCCGTACTGCTGACCGTGGCCGACGCCGGGTGCTCCGAAGGCGTCATGGCCTGTGCCAGGGTACGGAACGCCGTACTGGCCGCTGCGGTCGTCGGGCGGTGTCACGGATCCTCTCCTCACAGGGTGCGGCGGTGCGGTGCGAGCTCGGGCACTGGTCCCGAGCCGGTGGTGCGAAGGCCGTACTACGTCCGATCCCGAGCCCGCCGAAGCGGGCCCGGGACGGGCGCGGAGGTGCTTCGAATACCAGGACGGTATCCGACGGTCCGTCAGTGCAGGAGACTGCCCTGGAGTTCTGCGCGGAGTGCGGGGGTGAGGACGGCGCCGGCCCGGTCGACGAGCAGGGCCATCTCGTATCCGACGA
>NZ_JBHXKE010000513.1:0-1011 GCF_042722765.1 Kitasatospora sp. NPDC058406 | reverse complement strand
GGGCTTGTATTTCAATTACTGCTTGCTCTGGTGGAGTTGGTGGGATGGTGGACCATGCCTGTGCGTCCGCCCATCACCGCGTTACGGGCCAAGTTCGATCGGCTCCTGCCTCATCTCGACGAGCGCCGTCGTCGGCTCTACCTGGCCAGTGAGGCCGCAGCGATCGGTCACGGTGGGATCGCTCTGGTGGCTGCAGCCTCCGGGGCCAGTACAGCCACCGTCGCGCGCGGCGTGACCGAGCTGGCCGGGGACCCGGTGCCCACACGAAGGGTCCGGGCTGCGGGAGCCGGCCGCAAGCCGTTGACGGTCACCGATCCCGGCCTGGTGCCGGCCCTCGAGGCGTTGATCGAGCCGCACACCCGGGGTGACCCGGTCTCCCCGCTGCGATGGACCACCTTGTCGTTGCGGGCTCTGGCCTCGGCCCTCACGTCGCAGGGCCATCCAGTCAGTGCCGCAACCGTCGGACGCCTGCTGCACCGGCTCGGCTACAGCCTGCAGGGCACCGTCAAGACCACCGAGGGCGCCGGCCATCCGGACCGCGACGCCCAGTTCGCCCACCTGAACGCCACGGCCACCGCCTTCCTCGACGACCGGCAGCCGGTGATCAGCGTCGATGCCAAGGCCAAGGAATGGCTCGGCAGCCGCGACCGGCCCGGTCGCACCTGGCGGCCGGGCAAGGACCCGATCAAGGTCGACTGCCACACCTTCACTACCAGCGACCAGCCCGTCGCCATCCCGTACGGGATCTACGACATCGCCACCAACACCGGCTGGGTCAACGTCGGGACCGACCACGACACCGCCGAGTTCGCGGTCGAGTCCATACGCCGCTGGTGGCAGCGCCGCGGGCGGGTGCACCATCCGAACGCCACCCGGCTGCTGATCACCGCCGACGCCGGCGGCTCCAACGATCCACGCCGCTGGACCTGGAAGAAGCACCTGGCCGCCTTCGCCCTGGAGAGCGGCCTGGAGATCACGGTCTGCCACTTCCCGCCGGGCACGTCGAAATGG
>NZ_JBHXKE010000512.1:0-1020 GCF_042722765.1 Kitasatospora sp. NPDC058406 | reverse complement strand
CTAGTAGGGCTTGGTCAGGTTCGTATCGGTGTGGGTATGTCGCGGTGGCAGGTGGGGCAGGCGCCGGCCCAGGTGGCGAGGAGTGACTGCAGCTCGCGGACGACCTGATAGAGGCTCAGGCCGGTGCCGTTTCTTTTGGGGCCCGGGTCAGCCTCCGCAGGGTGCAGAAGGCGTGGGCGAGGGATACGAGGGTGACGTGGTGGTGCCAGCCGTTGAAGGTACGGCCCTCGAAGTGGGCAAGCCCGAGGGCCTGCTTCATCTCCCGGTAGTCGTGCTCGATGCGCCAGCGGAGCTTGGCCAGGCGGACCAGGGTGGTCAGCGAGGTGTCGCCGGGCAGGTCGGAGAGCCAGAACTGCACCGGCTCGGCCTCCTTGGCCGGCCACTCGGCCAGCAGCCAGCACTCGGCCAGCTCGGCGCCTTCGGTGGCCTCGCGGATCTCCCGTCCGGAGGGGCGGATCCGCAGCGCCACGAACCGCGAGTACATGCGCTTCAACCCGCTGCGGCCCCGGCCGGGGCGTGAACCCTCCCGCCAGGACACCGGCCTGGCCGCACCGAGCCCCGCCTCGATGACCAGAGCCTTCACGCTGCGGGCCGCATCCGGATATCTGGCGGCCGGGCGCCGTCCGATGCCGTTGTAGGGCGGGGTGACCGGGCGGGCGGCGGCCGGATGGGCGGCGGGCCGGCTGGAGATGCCCACGACGTAGCGCAGGCCGCGCTGGTTCAGACCCAGACGGAAGGCGATCGTGTCGCCGTAGCCGGCGTCGGCCAGGACCAGGGGCACCTCGACGCCCCAGGACCGGGTCTCGTCGATCATGTCCAGGGCGAGCTGCCACTTCTCCACGTGCCCCAAGTCGGCCGGGACACCACAGCGTTCACGCCGGGCCACCTTGTCCGGGTCGGCCTGCGGCGCGGCGGGGTCCCAGGCCATGGGCAGGAACAGCCGCCAGTTCACGGGCGTCGAGGCATGGTCCCGGGCCAGGTGAACCGAGACCCCCACCTGACAGTTGGTCACCTTGCCCG
>NZ_JBHXKE010000511.1:0-1044 GCF_042722765.1 Kitasatospora sp. NPDC058406 | reverse complement strand
ACCCCCCCTTCCCCCCCCCCCCCCCCCCACGCCGGGGGGGGGGGGGCGGTGCCCCCGGCGGGGGGGGCGGCGGGGTGGGGGGCCCGCCGGGCACGCCGGTGGGGACGCCGGTGGGGCCTCCGGGAGGGCGGCCCCGTCGTGCCGCCGCCCCGCGGTGCCGCCGGTTTCGACGCCACCGCGGTCGGGAACGGAAGCGACCATGCTGTCTGTCGTGGTGGCCCCCTGGGGCGGTGACCCGGTGTTCGCCCGGGCCGGGGACGAGCCGCACGACGCGGCGAGCACGATGAAGGTGGCCGTCCTGGCCGCGCTCCACCGCAGCGGGGCGGACCTGGACGCCCGCGTCCCGGTCGTGAACGCCTTCGCCTCGGCCGCCGGCGGCGAGTTCGGCAACGATCCGGACTGGGACAGCGATCCCGTCCCCTGGAGCCTGCTCGGCCGGACGGCGCCGCTCCGGCTGCTCGCCGAGCGGATGATCACCCACTCCTCGAACCTCGCCACCAACCTCTGTCTCGCCCGGACCGGCCACGCCGCCGTCGCCGGGGCCTGGCGGCGCGCGGGCGCGACGCACAGCTCCAGCCCGCGCGGCATCGAGGACCACCGGGCGCGCGACGCGGGCCTGCACAACCGGGTGACCGCCCGCGACCTGGTCCGCCTCCTCCAGTCCCTCGACGGCGAACCGGAGCTGCTGGCCCTGCTCGAACGCAACGCGTTCCGGGTCGACCTCGCGGCCGGGCTGCCGCCGGGCACCCGGGTGGCGTTCAAGAACGGCTGGTTCCCCGGGGTGCGGCACAGCGTCGGCCTCGTCCACCCGGACGACTGCCCGCCGTACCTGCTGGCCGTCTGCTACACCGGTCCGCTGGCCTCCGGGGCGGACGAGGCGGAGGCGGACCCGGCGGCCCGGCTGGTGGCCCGGATCTCGGCCGAGGTCTGGCGGCGCCGGCACGCCGTCACCCGGACGCCGACCGGCCCGGCCGGTGCGACCGGCACGGCCCCGGCGGCCCGCCCGGGACCGCCGTCGCGTTGACCCACGGCTCCGGCCCGGGC
>NZ_JBHXKE010000510.1:0-1049 GCF_042722765.1 Kitasatospora sp. NPDC058406 | reverse complement strand
AACGTCGCCCAAGGCGCCCTCCTCGTCGCCGCCGTCGTCATCCAGCAACGCCGCAACGGCGAACGCCCCGTCGGACTCCCCACCTGACAGCGACGATGCTCACGAGCGTTTCCCGGCAGGGATGAGCTCGCCGCCCGACTGACGGTGGGTCCTCCCGGGATCTGTCGACTCCGCCGGGAGAGGTCCGTGGGCATCCACTTCGGCCCGGTGTCACCTGGTGGTCCGGGCCGGGGGCGGTCGGGTGAAAACCGGCCCGGCCCGGGCACGCCGCCCGGGGTGGTGGGCCGTCGGGTCGTACCGTCGCCGAGGTGAAGGCATGGGCACAGCTTCACACCCGGTCCGGCCGAATTCGACACTCCGGCCGGACCGGGAAAGATCTCCGGGTAGCCGAATCCGCTCGCTCTTGTGCGAGCACTACCCGGCCGCCCGGGAAACCGCCCGGAGCAAGGCGGTCTCGCCGGCGGGCATGCGCGGTACGCGCCGCCGGCCCGGGCAGCGAAGGCCACTTCCGTCCGGCCGCGGGCCGCACTCACATGCGCGGGGCGTCTGCGCGGGATCGACGTCGATGCTGCCTCCGCGAGGTTACGGGCTGAGCACGCCCGCCACCCGAAAGCGCAGCAGTAGTTGTTGTCGCTGTGACTGTAGACCTGCGGAAGGATTCCGCCGGGCGGGACCAGCTTGAGTGTCAGATCCATAGGACAGAAGTTCCCGTTGGGACGTCGAAGTGAGCCCCTGAGTTCCGCTTCGACGCCGTCGCGCTGTACCACGCGAGCCCGAGACGTACGAATGCCTCGGTGGCCAAGGACCTGGACATCAACCACGAGACGCTGCGGGCCTGGGTGCGTCAGGCCGAGCAGGCCGCCGTGCCCAGGACCGCCGAGGCCACCGCGCTGGCCAGGGAGAAGGAGCAGTTCAAGGCCCGGGTCAGGGAACTCGGGCTTGAGCGGGAGATCCTGCACCGGGCGGCCAGGATTTCGCGGGCGGCGCCGGCCACCAGTTCTCGCAGTTCGGCGGGCACATTGGGCGCGTCTCATGAGGTTTGAGGGGGG
>NZ_JBHXKE010000509.1:0-1065 GCF_042722765.1 Kitasatospora sp. NPDC058406 | reverse complement strand
TGTTCTGACCCATGAGGTTGGGAACGCGGCTGGCGGGTGGCTTGCCTGCGAGTGCGGTGTGTCCGCGGTGGTGATTGTAGGTGTGGAGCCAGTCGGGGTAGGCGTCCCGGCGTTCCTGCTCGGTGCGGTAGGGCCGTGCATAGGCCCACTCGTCGAGCAGGGTGCGGTTGAAGCGCTCGACCTTGCCGTTGGTCTGCGGTCGGTACGGCCGGGTTCGCTTGTGCGTGATGCCCTCGGCCGCGAGGGCATCACGCCAGGCGTGTGACTTGTAGCAGGCGCCGTTGTCGGTCAGCACGCGCTGCACGGTGATCCCGGCCCGGGCGAAGAACTCGTTCGCCCGGGCCCAGAACGCGGTCGCGGTCTCCTTGCGCTCGTCGGCCAGGATCTCGCTGTAGGCCAGGCGGGAGTGGTCGTCCACGGCGTTGTGCAGGTAGCTGTAGCCGGCTCCGGAGCGGTTCTTGCGGCCGGCCTGGCGTCCGAGGGCCTGGTGGCCGCCGCCGGCGGGGATGTTGCCGAGCTTCTTGATGTCGATGTGGACCAACTCGCCCGGTGTGGAGTGCTCGTAGCGTCGGACGACGCGTCCGGTGGCTCGGTCGAGGTGCGCGAGGCGGGCGAGGCGGTAGCGGGTCAGGACGCGGTGGACGGTGGCGGGGTTGAGTCCGAGCAGGTAGGCGATGCGGGCCGGTCCCCACCGTCGCAGGACGCGGACCTTGATGATCCGCCGCTCGGTGCGGGTCGGGGTCCGGCGCGGGCTGTGGTGCGGGCGGCTGGAGCGGTCGCTCATGCCCGCTTCGCCCAGCGTGCGGTAGCGGTCGGCCCAGCGCCTGGCCGTGGTCGGCGAGACCTGGAAGCGTTCGGCGGCCCGCCGCAGCGGCCAGCCGTCCTCGACCACGCAGCGGGCCAGGCGCAGGCGTCCGGTCTCGGTCAGCGGTGCGTTACGGTGTGGCATGAGGGCCTTTCTGGGTGCCGGTGCAGATGTCGCAATCCACACCGAGCCAGAAGGCCCTCACTCATTTCAAGATCACCACGCCGTGAGCCCTGTCACCAACCTCCGTGGTCAGTACA
>NZ_JBHXKE010000508.1:0-1155 GCF_042722765.1 Kitasatospora sp. NPDC058406 | reverse complement strand
GGCACGTTCCTTGCGCTGGGCGGCCAGGACGTCGGGATGGCGGGCGTTGGTGTTGCGCCAACGCAGGTAGGCGTGCAGTGCACGGGTCTGGACAGTGTGGTTGGGGTGGTTGGAGTTGGCGAGGGTGAACTGCCGCAGCGGCCCGAAGTGCGCCTCGATCGGATTTGCCCAGGACGCACTGGTCGGGGTGAAGCACAGGTGGACGTTGTGCCTCTTCGCCCAGCTCAGGATCTTCCTGCCGTTGTGGGCGGAGAGGTTGTCCAGGATCACGTAGACCGGGGCTCCGTCCGGGCGCGCGGACCGGATCGACTTCAGCGCCGCGAGGGTGTTCAGGGTGCCCTTGCGACGGTGGTTGACGCCCCAGAGTTTGTCGTCGCCTACGGAGTAGCAGCCGTGGAAGTAGGTGACGCCGTGGGTGCGGTGGTAGGTCGCCGGGAGCCGGCCGGGCCGGCCCTGTTCGGCCCACCCGCTGCCGGCGGTGGGCCGGATGCCGAGCGGGCCGAACTCGTCGAACGCGAACGTGCGGTCGGGGAAGCGGTCCAGGACGTACTCGATCCGCTCGATCTTGGTGTCGAATTCGGGGTCGGTGGACTCCTTCCACGTCCTGGTGCGCTGGAAGGTGACACCGCGCCGGGCGAGCAGGCAGCGCAGGGTCTCGCGGCCGATGCGGATCACCCGGCCGTGGACCCGCCGCAAGTAGGCGAGCAGTTTGCGGATCGACCAGCGGGTGAAGGGCTGCCCGAGCCGGGTCGGACGGGTGGTGGCCGTCTGGACGACGAAGTTCTCGTCGTCAGGACTGAGATGGCGGGGACGGCCTCCCGCCCACCGAGGGTCCAGGCAGGCCAGGCCGATCTCGTTGAACCGGTGGATCACGTCCCGCACCGTGTCCTCGTCCGCCTGGACCAGCTGGGCGATGACCGGGACCCGGTTGCCGCCCGCCGAGGCCAGCAGCATCATCGCCCGTCGGTAGCGCACCGTGTTCGTGCTGCCCCGCCGCACGATCCGCTGTAACTGCTGACCTTCCGGGTCCGTGAGTCTGCGAACCTTGACCGGCTCCGCCACCGGGCCCCCTTCCGAGCTGAACGTCTCACGACATCCAACCGGTCCAGGGCCCTCCGGTACCAACCCGGCGAACCTATGCGGTCACAGCACTAG
>NZ_JBHXKE010000507.1:0-1253 GCF_042722765.1 Kitasatospora sp. NPDC058406 | reverse complement strand
GCTGTGGAAGAAGGAGGTGGAGCGCCGTGAAGCGCTGTTGAACCGAGTGGCGGTGTGAGACCGCTGCCGCCGTGCTGTCGCAGCAGCAGGGTGAACCACAAGCGGGTCGGCCGGGTGATGCGCAAGTTCGACATCGCCGGACTGCGGCTGCGGAAACGGCACGTGACCACGGTCCCGGACCCGTCCGTGAGCCCGGTGCCGGATCTCCTGCAGCGTGACTTCACCGCCACCGCGCCGAACACGAAGTACGTCGGCGACATCACGTATCTGCCGGTCGGGGACGGCGATTTCCTCTACCTGGCCACGGTGATCGACTGTTTCTCGCGGCGTCTGGTGGGCTGGTCGCTCGCCGACCACATGCGCACCGACCTGGTCGCGGACGCGCTGCAGGCTGCCGCGGCGACCCGCGGCAGCCTGCAGGGCGCGGTGTTCCACAGCGACCACGGGGCGCAATACGGGTCCCGGCGGTTCGCCGACCTCTGCAGTCGCCTCGGCGTCGTCAGGTCCATGGGAGCAGTCGGCACCAGCGCCGACAACGCCCTCGCCGAGAGCTTCAACGCCGCACTCAAGCGCGAGACCCTGCAAGGCGCCCGCCGTTTCCCGGACACCGAGACCTGCCGGACGGTTGTGTTCCGCTGGGCCACCCGTTACAACACCCGACGGCGCCACTCCCGCCTGGGACAGAAGGCACCGAACATCTACGAACGGCAGCGGGCTACCATGACGCTCGCCGCATAACGACACGAACAGGTGTCCACTCACCGGGGACAAGGCCCGTTCATGGGTGGGGACATATCTGAGGTCGATGCTCGTCGCTGGTGGGACGGGCTGGCCGGGCTGCATGAGCGGTTTGCGCACCGGTTTGCGCGGAGCGAGTCGCGGGAGTCGGCGCTGGCCTAAATGCGCGGGCTGCTGGCGCCGCTTGAGCGCAAGAACGGCTGGACCGTGGCTGAGGAGGTTGGCCATGACGGGCCGGACTGGATCCAGCGCTTGCTGAACCGCATCGACTGGGACGCGGATGCGGTGCTCGACGACGTGCGCCAGTACGTCGTCGAGCACCTGGCCGATCCAGGCGGCGTGCTGATCGTGGACGACACCGGTTTCCTGAAGAAGGGCGTGCGGTCGGCCGGCGTTCAGAGGCAATACTCCGGCACCGCGGGGGCTTGTATTTCAATTACTGCTTGCTCTGGTGGAGTTGGTGGGATGGTGGACCATGCCTGTGCGTCCGCCCATCACCGCGTTACGGGCCAAGT
>NZ_JBHXKE010000506.1:0-1337 GCF_042722765.1 Kitasatospora sp. NPDC058406 | reverse complement strand
CTAGGGCGTGTTTTGGAAGGTCGTCCGGCGTGATGTCAGGCTCTTCGGATGGGGCGGGGGGATCTGTCGGATGACCAGTGGGCTGTGCTGGAACCGTTGTTGCCGGTTGCCGGTGTGGGGCGTCCGGCGAGGTCGCGCCGCAGGCTGGTCGACGGGGTTCGGTGGCGAGTGCGGACTGGCGCTCCGTGGCGGGACGTTCCGCCGGAGTACGGTCCCTGGCAGACGATCTACGGGTTGTTCCGTCGCTGGCAACGACAGGGTGTCTGGCAGCAGATCCTGGCTGCTCTGCAGGCGCGGGCCGATGCGGCAGGGCTGATCGTCTGGGAGGTGAACGTCGACTCCACGGTCTGCCGGGCCCACCAGCACGCCGCGGGAGCCCGGCGGGACGGTGCCGCTCAGAAGGAACCGCCGGGTGGCGTGGGGCAGGAGCCCGCGGATCACGGACTGGGCCGGTCGCGGGGCGGCTTCACAACCAAGATCCATCTGGCGTGCGAGCAACTCCAAAGACCGATGTCCTTGCTCGTCACAGCCGGTCAGCGCGGCGACTCGCCGCAGTTCGAGGCGGTACTCGAAGCGATCCGGGTGCCCAGAACCGGCCCGGGGCGACCGCGCACCCGTCCGCTTCGGGTGCGCGGCGACAAGGCGTATTCGTCCAGGGTCAACCGGGCCTACCTGCGCAGACGCGGCATCCGGTGCACCATTCCGGAACCGGCCGACCAGATCCGCAACCGCAAACGGCGAGGCGCCGGCGGTGGCCGTCCGCCCGTCTTCGACCGTGAGGACTACAAGGCCCGCCATGCCGTCGAGTGCGGCATCAACCGGCTGAAGCAGAACCGGGCGGTGGCCACCCGGTTCGACAAACTCGCCGTCCGCTTCGAGGCTGCCGTCCTCGTCGCCGCGATCAACCAGTGGCTGTGAGACCCGACGTGTCGGGCTCGCGTGCCATGCTGGCCGCGAGCCCGGAGCAGGGCGTCGCACAAGGGGAGAGACCGGTGGCCGCTGACTACTACTGCGCCGACAGCGAGAACGGCGACCACATCGACGACCCGTCCGAAGACGCCATCTTCATGCTGGTCGACGACCTCAACGACACCGACAACACGTTCGTCGTCATCCAGCCCGACGAGGACGACCCGGTCTGGTACGTCTCGGTCGCCGTCCTCGACGAGGGCGGCTACGAGATCGTCCGCCGCGACGCGAGCCGCCGCGAACACGACGTGATCACCGAGACCAGCATCGGCACGATCGCGCGCGACCTCATCCTCTGGCTGGCCGCCCGAAGCTTCCCAGGGCGGCCGACCAGGCACACCTTCGACGCCTTCTAAAACACGGCCTAG
>NZ_JBHXKE010000505.1:0-1351 GCF_042722765.1 Kitasatospora sp. NPDC058406 | reverse complement strand
CTGGACGGCATGTCGCGCGAACGAAGAGGCTTCAGAGGCAGCGGAGTTCGCCGAAATGCTTCACGTGGAAAGAGTCCACTGGCCCTGACCGCACTCGCCCTGTCACGTGCCTGTGACACCGCCGCGACCGTTCTGCTACGAGCGCCCGATCCTGATAGGCCACGGGTCCGGTGAACGCGCACCCGCGCAGAGCCCAGGGTGAATGCCGTCACGCCTCCGTCACCGCATCAGCGGTGACGGAGGCGTGACGGGCACACCCCCCAAGAGCGGTGATTGTAGGTGTGGAGCCAGTCGGGGTAGGCGTTGCGGCGTGCCCGTTCGGTGCGGTCATGCCTGGCGTAGCCCATTCGTCGCGCAGTGCGCGGTTGAGGCGTTGGACCTTGGCCTTGGTCTGCGGTCGGGTGCGTTTGTGCGCGATGCCCTCGGCGGTGAGCGCATTGCGCCAGGCATGTGATGTGTAGCAGGCTCCGCTGTCGGTCAGCACGCGCTGGGCGGTGATCCCGGCGCGTGCGAAAGGGGCGTTCGCGCGGGCCCAGAACGCGACCGCGGTCTTCTCGCGTTCGTCGGGCAGGATCTCGCTGTAGGCGAGGCGGGAGCGGCCGTCGAGGGCGTTGTGCAGGTAACTGTGGCCGGTCCCGGATCGGGTTCTGCGGCCTGCTTCGCGGCCCAGGGTCCTGTGGCGCGGTCGAGGTGGGCTGGGCGGGCGAGGCGGTAGCGGACCAGGACCCGGTGGACCGTGGCCGGGTTGAGGCGGAGCAGGTAGGCGATGCGGGCCGGTCCCCAGCGGCGCAGGACACGGACCGTGACGATCCTCCGCTCGGTGCGGACCGGCAGTCTGCGCGGACTGCGGTGCGGCCGCGAGGAGCGGTCGGCCAGGCAGGCCTCGCCAGCGTTCTGTAGCGGTCCGCCCAGCGCTTCGCGGTGGTCGGTGAGACCGGCGCCGCAGCGGCCAGCCGTCCTCGACCACGCAGCGGGCAAGGCGCAGGCGTCCGGTCTCGGTCAGCGGTGCGTTACGGTGTGGCACGAGGGACTTTCTGGTCGTCGGTGCAGATGTCGCAATCCACACCGAGCCAGAAGGCCCTCACTCATTTCAAGATCACCACGCCGTGAACCGTGTCACCAACCTCCGTGGTCAGTACACCTAGAGCTCCGTCTGGACGTGCGCTGTCCTCGCGATCCGAAAGCGACGGTTGATCTCGCCCATCTCCTCATATCGGTGTCGGCACTGCGCGCAACGGTCGAGGTGGCGGACCAGTCGTTTGGACATTCTGCGGGCGGGGTGGCGGGCGAGTGCCGCGAGCTGTGCGGTGCAGTCGGTGCACTCCGGGGCGGAATCCGTCGTTTGGAGGTG
>NZ_JBHXKE010000504.1:0-1389 GCF_042722765.1 Kitasatospora sp. NPDC058406 | reverse complement strand
CGCCACCCCGCTCGGCGCCCGTCGCCGCCCTCCGGCCCGGTCGGACAGTCCGTACGGTCAGCAGGTCACGGCAGTCGAGACGGGGACGGTCGCCGTGAAGGGGGAGAGCGGCGCGCTGCCGACGACGGTGGACGAGGTCGTCGCCGACCTGCTGGAGGGGCGCGGTGCCGAGAGCGAACCACCCGTACAGCCAGGACGGCCGGGGGGCGTCAGCGCCTGGACGTTGTCCGGTTCGGAGACCCACTCGCCGTGCGGAAGTCAGCGGTGTTCAGCGGTGTTCAGCGGTGGTCGGGCGGCTGGTCCGGCGGGTGCGGAGTCCCGTTCGTCTCCGGGCCGGTCTCGCGTTCCGCGCGGAGTGCCCCGGCGACTTCGTGGGCCCGACCGGGGTGGTAGACCGTCACCGCCTCGGGCGCGGAGTACATCGCGCCGGCCCGGGGCGTGTACCGGCGGCTGCGGACGCCGTGCCGGGTGGCCAGTTCGTCGACCGCGCTGACAGGCACGTGCCACAGGGCGGCCAGGTCCGATCCCGTCCACCATTCGTCGGGGTACAGGAATTCCCGGTCGACCTCCGTCCGATGCTCCACCGCCACGGAGGTCGGACCGAGTCGGGCGGTCAGCCAGTCGATCAGTGCCTCCGTGCGGACCTCGCACAGCGGGGCCCGGAACGCCGGTTCGCACTTCACTGCCGCCCCTTCGCGGGTGTGCAGGACCACGGCAATCGACTTTCGTCGCCCCAGCCTGAGCCGCTCGATGACGACGACGCGCTGGAGGCCGGCTGCGGAAACGGTCGAGGAGCGAAGGAGACGCGCGATCACGACGCGGGCCGCGTCCCCCTGGGGGCGGAACTCGATCCACCGCACCATCGTGGCCGCCGACACGAACACCATGGCCGTGGCGAGCGCGATCACGGCCACGACCGCGAGCCCCAGGCCGGCCCAGAGGACGGCCCAGAGGAGTCCGGAACCGGTGAGCGCTGCGACCAGGAGGACCGGCAGCAGGATGGGGGCCGCGATCCACAACGGGACCATGACGCCGCCGCCGAGCGCGAGTCCCAGCTCCTGGATCCTCCTCGGCACGAACACCAGCCGCTCACCCGATGCCGTCGTCGACACCACTCCCGCCAACGGGTCCGGGCTTCGCAGGGTCATGAGTCAAATGTAGCTACTGGCGAGCCAGTTGGTAAGAAATGCGTGGCGATGCCCGGATGTCTGCCGTGTCGCGGCGACGCAGCGCGTGCGCCACGGGCAGGTGGTGCTCGGAGCCGGGGCGGGTGCGGTTGGCGCGCGAGTGGCCGACACGACCCCCTCCGGGGCCCGGACGTGTGGGGGCCGTCGACGGCGCGGCCGTCCAGGTCCGGCGAGTCAGCGCGGCGCAGGCCCGGAGTGGGAT
>NZ_JBHXKE010000503.1:0-1419 GCF_042722765.1 Kitasatospora sp. NPDC058406 | reverse complement strand
GGCCCGTACCGGCCCGCGCGCCGTCCTCCCGCCCGGATCCCTCCCCGCGCCGTCACCTCCACCGGATACAGGTCACATGCCCCTTCCCCTGCGCTGCGCATCGGCCCTCTGGTCCCTCTTCCTGCTCGTCGCGGGCCTGATGCTGCTGTACGTGTTCTCCCTCCGGATTCCCGCAGGGCTGGAGCCCGGCGACGTCGTCCTCCCGCTTCCGGCGATCGGCGTGCTGGCCGCGTCGGGCGTCACGGTCCGCCGCGCCGTTCACGGAGGCCGTCGTGCGCGGGGGGTGCTGGACGTCCTCGCCGCCCTCTCGCTGCTGCTGGTCCTCGTGACGGCGGTACTGACGATCGACGCCCCCGGACCTGTGCCCGTCGTCGACCTGGCGATCGTCCTCCTCCCACCGGCCGCCCAGGTGCTGATGCACCTGCCGTCGGTCCGGCCCGTCTACGGTCGCGGGAGGGCGGGTCCGCACGGCACACCGTGACACCGCCGTGATCCACGTCATGTTCCCGTGGCGTGGATCGCTGGTTATCGTGCTTCCAACGAAGCGACGACGGATTTCCGGCCCACCGCAGTGCGGACCGATTCCGGGTAGCCCGATCCCGCCCGAGGATTGACCGGGATCGGCCGAGACCGGTCGGCCGCCGGGATTTCCACCGTGCATTCGGAGCCGCACAACCGCAGGTCAGGAGCCGTCCCGCGACGATTCCCCACCCCGCCGGAAGGAGGTCGCCCCGGTAAGGAATACGGCACCGGTCGGCATTCCGGCGGTCTCGCCCCCGATGATTCGCCCATGCCTCCGGGCTTTCGGACCGGACACGGTCGGCGGTCGCGGAACACCCCGCCGATCCGGCGTCCGTCGCGATCCGCGAAGGGTCGCACGCCCCGGCGGACCGTGCGCCGTCCGGCCCGTCCCCCGGGCCGCGGTTCCCGCTCCGGCCAGTCCCCCAGGAGGTACCCGATGAGCAGCGAAGACCACGGCAGCCGGCCCGAGCAGTGGCTCCACGCACGCAAGCGCGACCGGCGCACGTACGTTCTCGACACCAGCGTGCTCCTGGCGGACCCTCTCGCCATGACCCGCTTCGAGGAGCACGAGGTCGTTCTCCCGGTGGTCGTGGTCACCGAGCTGGAAGCCAAGCGGCACCACCCCGAACTGGGCTACTTCGCCCGCCAGGCGCTGCGGCTGCTCGACGACTTCCGGATCCGCTTCGGCCGTCTCGACGAGCCGATCCCGGTCGGCGAGCTCGGCGGCACCATCCGGGTCGAGCTCAACCACTCCGACCTGTCGATACTGCCGGCCGGCTACCGGGTCGGGGGCGGCGAGGCCGACACCCGCATCCTCGCGGTCGCGCGGAACCTGCAGGCCGAGGGGTACGACGTCACCGTCGTCTCCAAGGACCTCCCGCTGCGGATCAAGGCGTC
>NZ_JBHXKE010000502.1:0-1437 GCF_042722765.1 Kitasatospora sp. NPDC058406 | reverse complement strand
CAACCGTCCGCGGATTCGGGGCTGGCCCGCCGGCCCTGCCCCGAATCCGTTTTGGTCCAGCGACGCCGAGGCGTTAGCCTGGTCCGATGTGTGTGCTGGCGACTGGGTGTCGCCCCGGTTCCGCACACACCAGCAATCACCTCTCGGAAGGACCCGGAGAGACATGCCTCCCAAGAAGAAGAAGGTCACGGGGCTTATCAAGCTCCAGATCAACGCCGGTGCGGCCAACCCGGCGCCGCCGGTCGGCCCCGCGCTGGGCCAGCACGGCGTCAACATCATGGAGTTCTGCAAGGCCTACAACGCTGCGACCGAGTCGCAGCGCGGCATGATCGTGCCGGTGGAGATCACGGTCTACGACGACCGTTCCTTCACCTTCATCACGAAGACGCCGCCGGCCGCGCGCCTCATCCTGAAGGCTGCGGGTGTCGACAAGGGCTCTGCCGAGCCGCACAAGACCAAGGTCGCCAAGCTCACGGCCGCCCAGGTCCGCGAGATCGCCACGGTCAAGCTCCCCGACCTGAACGCCAACGACCTGGACGCCGCGTCGAAGATCATCGCCGGCACCGCCCGGTCGATGGGCATCACGGTCGAGGGCTGATCACCCTTCTCGTCCATGTGGTAGGGCCTGCGCGGCCCGCACATACCACGACTCCATTCCCCATTCAGGAGCAGCAGTGAAGCGCAGCAAGGCTCTGAAGGCCGCGGACGCTCAGGTCGACCGCGACCGCCTTTACGCCCCCCTCGAGGCCATCCGCCTCGCCAAGGCGACCAGCACCACCAAGTTCGACGGCACCGTCGAGGTCGCCATGCGTCTGGGCGTCGACCCGCGCAAGGCGGACCAGATGGTCCGCAGCACCGTGATCCTCCCGCACGGCACCGGTAAGACCGCTCGGGTCCTGGTCTTCGCGACCGGCGAGCGTGCCGAGGCCGCGCGTGCTGCGGGCGCCGACATCGTCGGTTCCGACGAGCTCATCGACGAGGTCGCCAAGGGCCGCCTCGACTTCGACGCCGTCGTCGCCACCCCGGACCTCATGGGCAAGGTCGGCCGCCTCGGCCGCGTGCTCGGTCCCCGTGGCCTGATGCCGAACCCGAAGACCGGCACCGTGACCCCGGACGTGGCCAAGGCCGTGAACGAGATCAAGGGCGGCAAGATCGAGTTCCGCGTCGACAAGCACTCGAACCTGCACTTCATCATCGGTAAGGTCTCCTTCACCGACGAGCAGCTGGTCGAGAACTACGCCGCCGCGCTGGACGAGGTGCTCCGCGCCAAGCCGTCCGCCGCCAAGGGCCGGTACATCAAGAAGACCGCGCTCTCCACCACGATCGGCCCCGGCATCCTCGTGGACCCGAACCGCACCCGGAACCTCCTCGTCGAGGAGGACCCGGCCGCGCTCTGATCGCAGCCGTAGTCCGTACGGCGGGCCCGCACCCCTTCGC
>NZ_JBHXKE010000501.1:0-1444 GCF_042722765.1 Kitasatospora sp. NPDC058406 | reverse complement strand
GGTACCCGCGACACCGTGACGACCGTGGCGGCAGTGGCGGCGGTTACCGTGGCCGTGACGACCGCCCGTCCGGTGGCAGTGGCGGCGGCTTCCGTCGTGATGACCGTCCGTCCGGTGGTTTCGGTCGTGACCGTGACGACCGTGGTGGCGACCGTGGCGGCTTCCGTCGCGACGACCGCCCCTCCGGCGGCTTTGGCCGTGGCCGTGACGACCGCCCCTCGGGCTTCCGTCGTGACGACCGTGACGACCGTCCGCGTCGTGACGACCGTCCGTCCGGTGGGTTCGGCCGTGACGACCGTGGTGGTGACCGCGGCGGTTTCCGTCGTGACGACCGCCCCTCCGGTGGTAGCGGCGGCGGCTTCCGTGGCCGCGACGACCGCGGCGGCGACCGGGGTGGCTACCGCGGCCGCGACGACCGCCCGTCCGGCGGCGGCTACGGCCGTGACCAGGACGACCGCCGCGGCAATTACGAGCCCGTCAAGCGCCTGCCGATCCCGGAGGACGTCACCGGCTTCGAGCTGGACGGGGACGTCCGCCAGGAGCTCAAGAGCCTGCCCAAGACGCTCGCCGACGATGTCGCCCGCAACCTGGTGATGGTCGCCCGCCTGCTCGACAGCGAGCCGGAGGAGGCCTACCAGTACTCGCGCGTCGCGCTGCGGCTCGCCTCCCGCGTCCCCGCCGTCCGTGAGGCCGCCGGTTTCGCCTCGTACATGACCCAGCGTTACTCGGAGGCGCTGACCGAGTTCCGCGCCGCCCGCCGGATGACCGGCCGTGCCGACCTGTGGCCGGTGATGGCGGACTGCGAGCGCGGTCTGGGCCGCCCGGAGCGGGCGCTGGCGATGGCCGGCGAGCCCGAGGTCAAGCAGCTGGACAAGGCCGGCCAGGTCGAGATGCGTCTGGTCTCGGCCGGTGCGCGCAGCGACATGGGGCAGTTCGACGCCGCCGTCGTCACCCTGCAGAGCCCGGAGCTGGCCTCCAGCGCCGTGCACCCGTGGACCGCGCGACTGCGGTACGCGTACGCCGAGGCGCTGATCGCGGCCGATCGTGCCGACGAGGCCCGCGACTGGTTCGTCAAGGCGACCGAGGCCGACACCGAGGGTTCGACCAACGCCGCCGAGCGTCTGGCCGAGATCGACGGCCTGGAGTTCGTGGACGCGCTCGACCCGGAGCTGGCGGACGACGACGAGCCGGCCGACAAGCCCGTGGCGAAGGCCAAGAGCAGCGGCGGTTCGACGGACGAGCGTGAGATCTTCGAGGACGAGGAGGACGTCGAGGAGTTCTACGACGACGACGACCTCGAGATCGACGAGGACTTCGACGGCGTCGTGCCGGAGCGGGCCGAGGACGCCAAGTAGTCGGCAGCGGATGCCGTAGGACCGAGTGAGGCCCTGGGCCGCCCCCGGGGGGTCCGCGGGGGGGCGCGGCCCCTGATGATTGACGAGTG
>NZ_JBHXKE010000500.1:0-1473 GCF_042722765.1 Kitasatospora sp. NPDC058406 | reverse complement strand
CAGTGGGCCTGTCGGCCGCCCTCGCACCCGACCCGGCGCTGTCGCCGGGGGACAAGGCCTACTCGTCCCGCGGCAACCGCGCTCACCCGAGCAAAGGGTGGCGGCGTACCGCGATGGGGTGAATCACGCACCGCGCCGGTGCGCCCGGTACCTCCGGGCGGGGCGGGGACGGCTCAATGGACCCTGACCGATCCCCTCACACCAGGAGTCTGCTCGTGCGCACACCCCGTACCGCCGCCGTCGTCTCCGCCCTGGCCGCGGCCGTCCTGCTCGCAGGAGCGGGCACTGCCGCTGCGGACGCCGGCTGGCAGACCTCCGGAGAGTCGACCATCACCCTCGACACCACCTCGGCCAGCGGCAACGTCAACACGGGAATTACCTGGAGCTCGGGCAGCCAGCAGGGCATCTCCTTCGGAGAGGACTAGTAGTGCTTTGTTAGGTGGTGTCGTAGGGCCGCCATGGGGCGGGTTGTCGGCAGGTGGGGCAATGGCCGGTCCAGGTGGCGATGAGGTGTTGGAGGAGGTCCAGGGCCTGGCCGAAGGTCAGGCCCTGGACAGGACTTTTGGGAGGTTCCGCTGTTCGGTGAGGAACAGGTGGGCGGCGCTGACGAGGGTGACGTGGCGGTGCCAGCCGATGAAGGATCGGCCCTCGAAGTGGTCCAGGCCCAGGCGGGTCTTCAGCTCGCGGTAGTCGTGTTCGATCCGCCAGCGTGACTTCGCGAGTCGGACCAGGTCCTTGGCGGGGATGTCGTCGGGCAGGTTCGAGATCCAGTACTTGACCGGCTCCGCCTCGCCCTCGGGCCACTGGGCGATTAGCCAGGTGAGGGGGATCGTGCCGTCGGCGGCCGGCTTGGGACGCCGCCCGGCGAGCCGGACCCGCAGCAGGACGAAATGCGCGCTCATCGCCGCCTTGGAGCCCCTGCGCCAGGTCACGCTCCGTCCGGCCCCGCGTCCGGCGGCCAGCACGTGCTCGCGCAGCGGAAGCGGGCGGGTGCGGTAGCGCGGCAGCGGCCGCGGACCCAGACCGCCATAGGCCGGACAGTGCGGTTCTGCGTCCTCCCGGTGGGCGGTCATCTCGCCCTTCGCCTGCAGCACGTAGGCCAGGTGCCGGTCCTCCAGGCCGTGGCGGAAGTCCGCGTTCGCGCCGTAGGCGGTGTCCGCGACCAGCACCGCGGGCCGCAGCCCGGTGGCGGCGAGTTCGTCGGGCATCTCCAGGGCCAGCTGCCATTTCGGCCGGTGGTGCTCGCCGTCGGGGATCCGGCACGCCGCCCTGCGTGCGGCGGCCTCGGGCCCGTCCCAGGACTCGGGCAGGAACAGGCGCCAGGACAGCGGGCAGGAGGCGGTGTCGGACAGGGCGTGGACACTGACGCCGATCTGGTAGTTGCCGACCTTGCCCAGGGCTTGTATTTCAATTACTGCTTGCTCTGGTGGAGTTGGTGGGATGGTGGACCATGCCTGTGCGTCCGCCCATCAC
>NZ_JBHXKE010000499.1:0-1484 GCF_042722765.1 Kitasatospora sp. NPDC058406 | reverse complement strand
ACCGCCCAGAACGAACGGCTCGCCTCCACCCTGCGAGAGGCCCGCGACCAGATCGTGGCCCTCAAGGAGGAAGTGGACCGGCTGGCACAGCCCCCGGCCGGATTCGGTGTGTTCCTCAGCCAGAACGAGGACGGCACCGCCGACATCTTCACCGGTGGCCGCAAGCTCCGCGTGAACGTCAGCCCCAACGTCGAGCTCGACGAGCTGCGGCGCGGCCAGGAAGTGATGCTCAACGAGGCCCTCAACATCGTGGACGCGATGGCCTTCGAGAGCATCGGCGACCTGGTCACCCTCAAGGAGGTCCTGGAGGACGGCGAGCGGGCCCTGGTCGTCGGCCACACCGACGAGGAGCGGGTGGTGCGCCTGGCCGAACCGCTGCGCGAGATCACCCTCCGGGCGGGGGACGCCCTCCTGCTGGAACCCCGTTCCGGCTACGTCTACGAGGTCGTGCCGAAGTCCGAGGTCGAGGAGCTCGTCCTCGAGGAGGTCCCGGACATCGACTACCGCCAGATCGGCGGCCTCGCCAACCAGATCGAACTGATCCGGGACGCGGTCGAGCTGCCGTACCTGCACGCCGACCTCTTCAAGGAGTACGAGCTGCGCCCGCCCAAGGGCGTGCTGCTCTACGGCCCGCCCGGCTGCGGCAAGACGCTGATCGCCAAGGCCGTGGCGAACTCGCTGGCCAAGAAGGTCGCCGAGGTCACCGGCCGGCCCCAGGGGAAGAGCTACTTCCTCAACATCAAGGGCCCCGAGCTGCTCAACAAGTACGTCGGCGAGACCGAGCGGCAGATCCGCCTGGTCTTCCAGCGGGCCCGGGAGAAGGCGAGCGAGGGCACCCCCGTCATCGTCTTCTTCGACGAGATGGAGTCGCTGTTCCGCACCCGCGGTTCCGGTGTCAGCTCGGACGTGGAGAACACCATCGTCCCGCAGCTGCTCGCCGAGATCGACGGCGTGGAGGGCCTGGAGAACGTCATCGTCATCGGCGCCTCGAACCGCGAGGACATGATCGACCCGGCGATCCTGCGGCCCGGCCGCCTGGACGTCAAGATCAAGATCGAGCGCCCGGACGCCGAGGCCGCGAAGGACATCTTCTCCAAGTACCTCAAGGGCTCGCTGCCGTTCCACCCGGACGACCTCAAGGAGCACGACGGCTCCGTGGGCGCCACGGTGGAGGCGATGATCCAGTCGGTGGTGGAGCGGATGTACTCCGAGACGGAGGAGAACCGCTTCCTGGAGGTCACCTACGCCAACGGTGACAAGGAGGTCCTGTACTTCAAGGACTTCAACTCCGGCGCGATGATCCAGAACATCGTCGACCGGGCGAAGAAGATGGCCATCAAGGCCTTCCTCGACCACGGTCAGCGGGGTCTGCGCGTCGCCCACCTGCTCAACGCCTGCGTGGACGAGTTCAAGGAGAACGAGGACCTGCCGAACACCACCAACCCGGACGACTGGGCCCGGATCTCCGGCAAGAAGGGCGAGCG
>NZ_JBHXKE010000498.1:0-1498 GCF_042722765.1 Kitasatospora sp. NPDC058406 | reverse complement strand
CCGGCGCCCACGGACCGCAACGAACTCATCCAACAGTCAGACCAGCCACCCGAACCCGGGCCCGGCTAGAACCCCTACACACGGATTAGGACACGTTCGTGAAGCTCACCGTCATCGGCTGCGGCTACCTCGGCGCGACCCACGCCGCAGCCATGGCCGAACTCGGCCACCAGGTCCTCGGCATGGACATCGACCCCGACAAGGTCGTCTCCCTCAACGCCGGCCGGGCCCCGTTCTTCGAACGCGACCTGGACGACCTCCTGGCCAAGCACACCGCCACCGGGCAGCTGCGGTTCACCACGTCCTACGCGGAGACCGCCGCCTTCGCCGACTTGCACTTCATCGGCGTCGGCACCCCGCAGAAGCCCGGCGAGATGGCCTACGACCTCAGCCACCTTTTCTCGGCCGTCCGCCAGCTCGCCCCCCGCCTGACCGGCCCCGCCGTGATCGTCGGCAAGTGCACCATCCCGGTCGGCACCGCCCCCCAGGTGATCGACATCCTGCGCGAGTTCGCCCCGGCCGGTGACCAGGTCGACGTCTGCTGGAACCCCGAGTTCCTGCGCGAGTCCTCCGCGGTCGAGGACACCCTCCACCCCGACCGGATCGTCCTCGGCCTCACCGGCCAGGGCACGCGCGCGGAGTCAGTGATCCGCCAGGCCTACGGCAAGATCATCGAGTCCGGAACCCCGGTCATCGTCACCGACCTGGCCACCGCTGAGCTGGTGAAGTCCGCCGCGAACGCCTTCCTCGCCACCAAGATTTCCTTCATCAACGCCATGGCCGAGGTCTGCGAGACCTCCGGCGCCGACGTCCAGCTGTTGGCCGAGGCCCTCGGCCACGATGCCCGGATCGGCCGGCGCGGCATGCGGCCCGGACTCGGGTTCGGCGGCGGCTGCCTGCCCAAGGACATCCGCGGCTTCATGGCCCGCGCCGGCGAACTCGGAGCCGACCAGGCGCTGACCTTCCTGCGCGAGGTCGACGCGATCAACAACCGTCGCCGTGAGCGCATGATCGACCTCGCCCGCGAACAGTGCGGCGGCGTGATCAACGGCAAGAACATCGCCGTCTGGGGCGCCGCCTTCAAGCCCGACACCGACGACATCCGCGACTCCCCGGCCCTCGCCGTCGCGCAGAAACTGCACCAACTCGGCGCGACCGTCACCGTCTTCGACCCCAAGGCTCTGGACAACGCCCGCAAGGCCCACCCACAGCTCGAATTCACCGACCATCCGCTCGGCGCCGTCCGCGACGCCGACCTGCTGCTTCACCTGACCGAGTGGCCCGAATTCGCACGCCTCGACCCCGAGGCCGTCGCCGCCCGCGTCGCCGTTCCCCGCGTCATCGACGGCCGCAGCACCCTCGACCCCGACCGCTGGCGGGCCGCCGGCTGGACCTACCGCGCCCTCGGTCGCCCCTGACTCCAGGGCCTCCGCGGGCGGTCACGAAGCGTGGGGGGGGGCCCCCCGGCGGGGGGGGGGGGGCGCGGGGCCTAGAACAC
>NZ_JBHXKE010000497.1:0-1516 GCF_042722765.1 Kitasatospora sp. NPDC058406 | reverse complement strand
ATCTCCCCCAAACACGATGTGTGCCGGGAACCGGTCATTCACCACGGACCGCCCCGCTCGGTGGCGGCGCGGTCCGCTACGGTGCCGGGCGGCTCAGCAGAGCAGTGACTCGCGCCCGGTTGCCGCCGACCGAGCGGGTGTCAGGCCCGGCTGGGCCGAGCCCGTCGCGATCTCGGCGGGTGCGATGCAGCCCTGCTGGGCGGACCAGGCCCAGTAACCGTTGTAGAGGCCGCAGCGCCAGTCGTTGCCGTACTGGTCGCTGTAGGTCCGACCGTCCTTGGCCGGGGTGCACTCCGGCATGGAGGAGCACTCGTAGACCACCGAGCCGATCCGGCACCAGGACGTCCCGAGCAGGGCCGCGGTGCCTTCCTGGATCTGCGGACCGGCCACGGGAGCCTGTACGGCGACGGTCTTCGCCGACGGGGCCCCGGGGGCCGCGGCGGCGGCGACCCCCTGGACGGCGAACAGGGTCACCACGGCCAGCGCGAAGGCCGTCAGAGCGGAGCGGATGGATCGAGATACTGACACGATTGTCCTTTCCCGATGAGCGGTTGACGTGCGTGAGGCGTTGCCGCACGCAGGCCCGGTGGTCGTGCCCGCCTTTTCACCGCCGGCTACTCGGGCGGGAACACCACGTTCCGGGTCGGCGTGTTGTAGCCGGGTGAGGACAGGAGGTCATGGAGGGCGGCCGTCACCTGCTCCGGGGGGACGAAATTCGTCAGGACCTGGGTGGGAACCGCCTGCGGGTCCGCCAGGATCGCCAGGAAGAGATGCTCGACTCCGACGTATCCGTGCCCGAGTTCGGACGCGATCCGACCGGCTTCGTCGAGAATCGAGAGATAGCGCGGTGTAGCCGTTGGTACGTGGTCGTCCGCCATGGTGCCTCGATACCTCGTGCGTGGGCCCACCGGGATGGCGGGCGCGACTCAGCGCATCGTAGTAAGGAATCCGGAAAGCACGGAAGAGATCTCTTCTCGCCAGGCTGGCCGAATGCCCGTGCCCGCGCCCGCGGTCGCGCCGGGTCAGCATCGGCCCGGTCAAGAGCCCTGTGCAGGTTGATGGTTGGGAAAGTCCGGCAAGGCCGACCCGAGTGGCGCGCCGGGGAAGTGCACACATTCCGCCGAGCCGGTCGGCTACGCGACGACTTTCCACCTGTTCGTGGCGGAACCGTCCTGTTTACCGGCGCGGAATCCCCGGGCGTCACTCGAACGGGCCCGCGGCCAAAGGGATTCCCGCCCACTCCGGCACGGCCCGGCTCCGGCCCACCGCAACCCCCGCCACCCCGCCTCGGCGAGCTTCTCCTCCGGAATTCCCGCACCCGCACCGCCCCCGGCGACGCCGACCACGCCGTCCGCCTTCCGGAAGCGGCCATCCCCCTGACCACCGCCGCCCCGTCACCGGGGAACGCCGTCCGGGCTGTAGCGGCCCGAGTCGAACGACCGGAACCGGCACCTCGTCAGCGCCCCGAACGACACGGTCACGCCGACGCACATGGCGGTGATCTTCGCGGCAGGTC
>NZ_JBHXKE010000496.1:0-1546 GCF_042722765.1 Kitasatospora sp. NPDC058406 | reverse complement strand
AGTCGGTGGTCGCCCTGCTCGCCGTGCTCAAGGCCGGTGCCGCCTTCCTGCCGCTGGACGCCGACTACCCCCGCGACCGGATCGCCTACCTGCTCGCCGACGCCCGCCCGGCGGCCGTCCTCACCACCGACGACTGGCCGCTGCCCGAGGTGCTGGACGGCCTGCCCGTCCTGCCCGCCGCCCCGGAGGCGTGGGCCGACCGGCCCGCCGGTGACCTTCCGGCCACGGCCGGCCCCGAGAACGCCGCGTACGTCATCTACACCTCCGGCTCCACCGGCCGCCCCAAGGGCGTCGTGGTCCGCCACGCCGGCTTCGCCAACCTGCTCGCCTTCCACCGCATCGAGACCGTCACCGTCGCCGAACAGGCCCGCCCCGGGCGGCGGTTCACCTTCGCCCAGACCGCCTCGCTGTCCTTCGACACGTCACTCGAAGCGCTGCTCTGGATGGTCGCCGGCCACGAGCTGCACGTACTGGAC
Source organism: Kitasatospora sp. NPDC058406 (assembly GCF_042722765.1). Lineage (NCBI taxonomy): Bacteria > Bacillati > Actinomycetota > Actinomycetes > Kitasatosporales > Streptomycetaceae > Kitasatospora > Kitasatospora sp. NPDC058406. The sequence continues at coordinate 1,070 of NZ_JBHXKE010000496.1, read as the reverse complement.
GACGACCTGCGCCGCGACGCCGCCGCCGTCGTCCGCCACCTCGCGCGCACCGGGGCCGACGTCCTCGACATCACCCCCGGCCACGCCGAACGGCTGGTCGAGGAGGGCCTGCTCACCGTCTGCCCGCCCGCCCTCGTGATGGTCGGCGGCGAGGCCCTCGGCCAGTCCCTCTGGAGCGTCCTCGCCGCCGCCCCCGACACCGCCGTCCTCAACGTCTACGGCCCCACCGAGTGCACCGTCGACGCGCTGTACCACCGGCTCACCGCCGACGGCCGCCCGCTGATCGGCCGCCCGCTGCCCAACCTCCGCGCGTACGTCCTCGACGGGCAGCTGAACCCGGTGCCCGTCGGCGTCCCCGGTGAGCTGTACCTGGCGGGGGTGGGCCTGGCCCGCGGCTACCTCGGCCGCCCGGGCCTGACCGCCGAACGCTTCGTCGCCGATCCCTTCGGCGCAGCGGCGGGAGCGGCGGGGGAGCGCATGTACCGCACCGGCGACCTCGCCCGCCGCCGCCCCGACGGCCGGGTCGAGTACCTGGGCCGCACCGACCACCAGGTCAAGGTGCGCGGCTTCCGGATCGAACCCGGCGAGATCGAGACCACTCTCACCGCCCACCCCGACGTGCTGCGCGCCGCCGTGCTGCCCCACCGGGACGGCGCGGCCGGCACCCGGCTGGTCGCCTACGTGGTCGGCACGCCGCAGCTCGACCCGGCCGCGCTGCGCGCCCACGCGGCCGCCGCCCTGCCCGACTACATGGTCCCGGCCGCCTTCGTGACCCTGGACGCGCTGCCGCTCAACGTCAACGGCAAGCTCGACCGGGCCGCCCTGCCCGCCCCCGACTTCGCCGCCGCGACCGGGGGCCGGGCCGCCCGGACGGCGCGCGAGGAGATTCTCTGCGGGCTGTTCGCCGAGGTCCTCGGCCTGGCGGAGGTCACCGTCGACGACGACTTCTTCGCCCTCGGCGGCCACTCGCTGCTCGCCACCAAGCTGCTCAGCCGGGTCCGCACCGCGCTCGGCGCCGAGCTGGGGATCCGGGACGTCTTCGAGGCCCCGACCGTGGCGGGCCTGGACCG
>NZ_JBHXKE010000495.1:0-1568 GCF_042722765.1 Kitasatospora sp. NPDC058406 | reverse complement strand
CCCTCGCTCGGTGCGAGCGAGGGGCCGCCGATGCTCAGGCGTGGTGGTCGAGTTTGCCGGCCTTGATGGTGCGGAGGAGGTCGGCGAAGGTGGCGGCGGTGGTGCGGAGGATGACGTCGCCGTCGTCGGATTCACGGACTTCGATCAGCCCGCCCACGGTGCGAACCTCGACGCATGCGTTACTCGACCCGGAGTAGCTGGACTTCTGCCATATGGGGCTACCCATGTTTGCGCTCTACCTCATTCTTGATGGAACGGATGAAGTTTCGTGAGTCATCTTCCGGGAGAGCCACTGTGGCCATACGGGCGAGGATCTCGCGGTAGCTTGACAGGCTAGAAGGAGCGTCGAAGAGCGGGCAGCCGAAACTGATGTCAATCTGCACGGTGTCCAGCTCAGGGACTGGACCCTCGGTGTAGACGAAGTTCTCGCTGGGGCCAGGCAGAGCCTCGACATCGAACGGGACGACCCGAAGCGAGATCCCCGAGCTCCTGGAGTCTTCGATGAGCGCGCCGAGTTGTTCGGCAAGTGCCGCTCGCCCGCTGAACTGCATGCGGAGTGCGGCCTCGTGGATGAACGCCAGGTAGGGCGTCGCACCCGATCGGACAATCTGCTGCCTTCGCAAGCGGTAGGCCATCCGAATGTCGACCTCAGAGCGCGGCAACGGTGGAAGCGCACGAGCGAACACCGACGCTGCGTATGCCGGGGTCTGGAGCAGCCCAGGCACAAAGGTGATCGAGTAGGTGGAGATCCGCCGGGCATGGCCCTCGATCGCAGCCACGTCAAGCAGATCGGTGTCCAGGCTGTGGCTGTACTCATCCCACCAACCCGGCTCTCGCTCCTTGATCATGTCGGCGAGTGCGTCGATCAGAGGTCCGTTGGTGCACTTGCAGGCGGTCGCGATCTCGCGTAGGCGCTCCACACTGACGGCCGACTTCCCGTTCTCCATCTGGGTCACCAGGGCGGGCGTCACCCCAAGCAGGCGGGCGAGCTGACTGCCTCCGAAGCCGGCCGACTCACGCATCCTCCGGAGTTCGGCGCCGAGGCGGCGCTGGCGAAGGGTTGGATTCTGGCGAAGGGCCATGGCGTCCTCTCAGGTGATACCGACGCCAGTGTGCCGCGCCGCCGGAGGACGGGGCCACCAGGGTACGGACGAGCCGCCCCGAGGAGGCGGGTATCCCACTCAAGGTGGAACTTCTCGCAGCTGGATTAACTTTAAGAGCCAGTGCGTTATGGTCTATCTCACAGCGATCCGACGGATCGTCAGTAACGCTCGTCTGTTGGGGCGGTAGGTGCCTGCTGCCCTCTTGCACCGCAGAGCAGCCATGGCCGGGCCTGGCTCACGGTGACGTCTCCGTCCTCGCCTCTCCTCCCCACTCGCACGACCTCACTCGGAGGTTCCCCATGCGTGCCTTCAACCCGCCCGACTGGTCCGCCGCCCGCGAGGAGCTGCGCACCGCGCTCACCTTCTCCTCCTGGCCGGACGACCTGATCCGCGACGCCGAACTCGCCCTCCACGAGCTGTACGTCAACGCCTGGCGCCACGCGGGCTGCCAGGCCCCGACCGTCG
>NZ_JBHXKE010000494.1:0-1669 GCF_042722765.1 Kitasatospora sp. NPDC058406 | reverse complement strand
CCGGAAGACATCTCGCGTGCTTAACAAGTCAAGCCGCCTCGGCAAGAGCCGCTGAGAGAGAGGAGGTGAATGCATGCTGTTCGTCGAAGAGCTGCCTGGTATGGAGACAGTGGTAGAGCTGGCCGATCATTCGGTTGAGGAGGTGGCGCTGGGCGCTGGCGTGCCAGTCTCCGTGCTCGCGTCGACGTTTGTAGTGGGCGTGAGCTCCTGGCGAGGCCTTCAAGGCGGAGAACGCCCAGAGGAAGCCCGCGGCGATGAGGCGGTTGTTCTTGATACTGCGGCGTCCGACGTACAGCTTCTTGCCCGAGGCCCTGGTGACCGGCGCAGAGCCGGCGTACGCCTTCAGCGAGCGGGCGTCGGCGAAGCGGTTGGGGTCGTCCCCTATCTCGGCGAGAACCCGCGCCGCGAGCTGGCCCCCAAGACCCGGGAAGCTCAGGAGTATCTCGGCGTCAGGGTGCTCGCGAAAACTGGCATCGACCGCCTCGGCGAGGTCCTCGGCCGCGAGACAGGACGCGTCGAGCTGGCGTATCAGGGCCAGGAGTTGGCGGCCCATGGCGGCCTCGACAGCAGGCGGCTGGGTGGCGCGGTCACGGCGGAAGATTTCGCGCAGGCGCTCGGCCTCGGCGTCGATACCTCGCTGGCGACCCGCACGCTTGAGGGCGGACCGCAGCTGGGCAAGGCTCAGCCCCGCTGCTCTGGTCGGGGTCGGGGCGGAGGTGAGGACGGCCCGTGCATCCGCGCGGGCGAGGCCGAACTGCTTGGCCTGGAAAGCCTCCAGAGCGCCCGGGAAGTACTCGCGCAGCAGCGAGCGGACCTGATTGACGAGCTGCTGCTTGTTCCAGACCGCGTCCTGCTGGGCGCGGGCAAGGACCGCGATGGCCTGGGCGAGCTCGCTGTCAGCCGGCAGTGGCCGGTGGGCGTACATGTCGGTGCGCAGGATGTTCGCCAGTACCAGTGCGTCGCCGGGGTCGGACTTCTTTCGGCTGACGCTGTGGCGGTCGCGGTATCGGGCGGCGGCGAGCGGGTTGATCGAGAACACCTGCCGCTTCCCGGTCCGGATCGCGGAGACCAGCAGCCCTCGGCTGGTCTCGATCGCCACCGGTATCGGCTGCTCGGGGCTGTCGCCGCACTCGGCGAGCAGGTCCAGCAGGATCCGGTAGCCAGCCGCGTCATCGCTGATCCGGCGCCGGGCCAGCAGAGTGCCCTTGTCGTCGACCAAGGCGATGTCGTGATGCGCCTCCGCCCAGTCGATCCCGCAGAAGACGTTCAATCCGTACTCCATTCATCGGGTGTTCGCGCAGGTGGGAAGCCTGTGCGGGCCACGCGGCGACCTAATCCCAGGACTCGTTGGTCCGCCATCTCGCCAGCCGTTCGTGGCACCAGCGGACCGCAGGGGCCTCTGTCTCGTAGAGAGCTCCGGGCTCGGGACGAAGGAAGAGGTCACCCTGCGGCGGGCTCGCACCAAGACGATCAACGAACACAAGTTCCGAATGGGCATCGCAGCGGTCCGAGAGCGCCGGCTGTCGCCGGTCTTCCGGAAGGCCTCACGGGGCCAGGACACGCAGAGGGATCAGCCGGCGCCCACGGACCGCAACGAACTCATCCAACAGTCAGACCAGCCACCCGAACCCGGGCCCGGCTAGAACCCCTACACACGGATTAGGACACG
>NZ_JBHXKE010000493.1:0-1680 GCF_042722765.1 Kitasatospora sp. NPDC058406 | reverse complement strand
GACGATTCAGAGTGAGGACAGCCGAAGCGTCAATCGGGGATCGGGTCAGACCCTCGAGCGGTGCCATCCACATCCTCACAGTCGGGGATCTTGGTTGCCGTCCTCTCAGCTGACGGCTCGCCAGGAACGTAGGCGCGGGATGCCTTGCTGGTCGAGGTGGTCCTGGAAGGCTGTCGGCGGTCGTGGGGGCGCGCTTTCGCCGGGGGCCTGCTTGCTGAGGCGTTCGACGTTGACGGCGATGGCGGTGAGCACGTGCTGTAGGTGCGCCTTGGCCTGCCCGCGGTAGCGGCAGTGGCGCATGCCATGGCCGTGGGCGAACTCGCAGATGGTGCCCTCGATTCCGGAGCGGACCGCATATCGCTTGTGCCAGGCCGGATCCTGCTGGTCGGCGCGGTTGCGCAACTGCAGTTCGAGCAGCGCGCGCGGAGGGAAGCCCACGGAGCGGTGGACGTCGCGGGAACTGGTGCACTTGGCCCGGACCGGGCAGGGCTGGCACTGGCTCTTGGTGAAGCGGGCGATGATCAGTGGAGCGGCGGTCGGTGAGGAGGTCGGGTAGGGGCCGTGCCAGCCGGCGCTGATCTGGCCCTGCGGGCAGGTGACCTCCTTGCGGTCGAAGTCGATCCGGAAGTCGTCGCGGGCGAAGCCCTCACCGCGGCGGTGCTGGCGGGTGGGGTTGCCCGGCAGTGGTCCGACGACGGTGACACGGTGTCCGCGCTGGGCCTGTTCCAGGTGGGGCAGGGAGGTGTAGCCGCCGTCGACCAGATGCTCGTCGGGCAGCAGGCTGCGGCGCTCCAGCCGGCTGTGGATGCCGGGCAGGACCTCGGTGTCGGCGCTGGTCGCCGGCATAGTGGCCACGTCAGTGATCACATTGGGTCCGTCGTCGGAGCAGGTCTCGGTCACATGGGCGAGGAACCCCGTCCAGCGGGTGACCTGCCCGCGGCGTGCGTAGCGGGCCGTCGGGTCGTAGGGCGAGACGATCCGCTGCGCCGAGGGCGGCAGGCCGCTGGCGTCGTCATCGTCGCGCCAGCGCAGGCGCCCGACGGGGTCCCAGTAGTAGTTCTGCACCAGGATCTGCCGCAGGACCTGGACTTGGGGCCTGCCGAGCAGGGAGGGGTGGTTGCGGCCGAGGTGTTCGAGCAGGCGGCGGGCGTCGTCGCCGGTGGTGTTGATCCGGGTCTTGGGCCGGGTGGGGTTCTTGCCCAGGCGCACCGGTCGGCCGTAGCGGCGGCCCCAGTCCTCGCCGACCAGGCCGTCCAGCGCGTGGTCGGCGGTGCGGGCGCGTCCTTCCAGGGCCGTGCGCACGGCCTCGGTGACCAGTTCGAGGCGGGTCAGGTCGCGGACGGTGGCCAGGACGTGGGTGGAGTCCGTGCGCTGGGTGGTGCGCTCTCGGACCAGGCCAGCCCCTTTCAGTCGTGCCAGGGCGAGGTCGAGGAGGCGGTCCGCCCGGCCGTCCTGGAGCAGGCAGTCTCGGAAGTCGGTCAGCACGCTGTGGTGGAAGCCGGGGTCGTCGAGTTCGAGGCCAAGGGCGTATTTGAAGTCGATGCGGCAGCGCACGGCCTCGGCGGCATCGCGGTCGGACAGGCCTAGCACGAACTGCAGCACGCTCACCGTGGCCAACTGGGCCGGCGACAGCCCGGGCCTGCCGTCGCGCGGGTACCAGTCGGCGAAGTCCTCGTCCCG
>NZ_JBHXKE010000492.1:0-1681 GCF_042722765.1 Kitasatospora sp. NPDC058406 | reverse complement strand
TCGGCGTGGGGTCGGCCGTGGGGCCTGCCCGGGGGGCCGGCGCGGCGCCCGGGCCCCCCCGCCGCTGCGGAGCGGCCTCAGGAGTGCCGCAGCTCCGGCGGCGGGGTGCGCTTGGCGTCCATGTCGTCCACCCGCACCAGGCTCCCCCAGACCGCCATCCGGTAGCGCGAGGTGTAGACCGGCGTGCAGGTGGTCAGCGTGATGTACCGGCCGGGCCCGGCGTAGCCGGAGCCCTTCGGCACGGGCGCGACGATGCCGGTGTCGAACTTGGACGTCTCCGGCAGGGTGTTGTCGACCCGGTAGACGTACCACTTGTCCCGTGTCTCGACGACGACCGCGGCGCCCTTGCCCACGGCGTCCAGGTCGTGGAACTTCGCGCCGTGGCCGTCCCGGTGCGCCGCCAGCGTGAAGTTGCCGGTGGCGTCCCAGGGCATCGCCGAGCGGTACGGCTGCTCGTACACCCCGGCGACGCCCTCGGACAGGGTGTCGAGGTCGGTGCCCATCCGGATCAGCACCTGGTAGTCCCGGCCCATCGCCGGGACGTGCAGGAAGCCGATCCCGTCGCCCGCCGCGTAGGACGGTCCGGCTCCCGGTGTGCCGGCCGGTGCCGGGGTGCCGGAGGCGCCGGGGGTGCCCGGGGCGCTCGACGGGGGAGTGGCCGGGCCGGCCGCCCAGGACTCGCGCAGCTGGTCGGAGGCCACGGCGGCGGAACGGTCCGCCAGCACGTCGGTCCACCAGAGCGAGTAGGAGACGAAGAGGCCGAGCACCAGCCCCAGGGTGATCAGCAGCTCGCCGAAGACCCCGAGCACGGCCAGCGCCCGGCCACGGCGCCGCCGGCCGGCCGGGCCGCGCCCGGGCCCGTCCCCGTGCGCGGGTTCGGGCGGCGGGAAGGCCTCCTCGGCCACCACCTCGGTCCCCTGGGTCACGTCTCTCCCCTTCCCGGGCCGCCCTCGGGCCGCCCCGGGGCCGTCGTCAGCCCGCCGTGAGGGCGGCCGGCTTGCCCTGGCTGCGCGGCCGTTCGTCGATCATCTTGCCAAAGACGATCAGCCGGTACTTCGAGCTGAACTCCGGCGTGCAGGTGGTCAGCGTGATGTAGCGGCCGGCCTGGCCGTAACCGGCGCCGTTCGGGACCGGCTTGATCACGCTCACGTTGGACGGCGGGGTCTCCGGGATGCCCCCGGTGACCTCGTACGTGAAGTAGGCGGTCGCGGTCTCCACCACGATCTTGTCGCCCTTGCCGAGCTGGTTGATCCGCCGGAACGGCTCGCCGTGGGTGTTGCGGTGCGCGGCCAGCGCGAAGTTGCCCGCCTTGTCGGCCGGCATGCCGGTGCCGGTGTAGTGGCCCACCAGTCCCTTGTCCAGGACGGAACCCTTGGCGGTGCCCTCGGCGATCGGGAACTTCTGGCCCAGCTTCGGCATGTGGATGATCGCGAAGCCCTTGCCGGGCTCGAAGGTCTCCGGCTTGGCCGGGTCGGGGGCCGGCTGGCCCGGCGCGGCCGGGGCCGGCTGACCGGCGTCGAACTGCTCCTCCAGCTGGTTGCGGGCGCCGTCGGCGGCCGCGTCGGCCTGCACGTTGGTCCACCAGAGCTGGTAGGAGACGAAGAGCAGCATCACCAGGCCGAGGGTGATGCAGAACTCGCCGAGGAAACGGGCGGCGACCACCGCCGGCGACTCCTTGGTC
>NZ_JBHXKE010000491.1:0-1688 GCF_042722765.1 Kitasatospora sp. NPDC058406 | reverse complement strand
CTAGCCTGCGTGTTTCACTTGCGGCGGTGTCCGGATCATGAGCGGGAACGCGAAAGTGCCTTCTGCGCTGGGAAGATGAGGCTTGTCGAAGGTCTCTGTCAGCCCAGCAGGAAGGCACTTTCTACGTGCACACTACCGGGTCACGACCCCAGCTCGTCGTCGCTACCGACGGGCGCGGGGTAGTCAGCCATGCCGGGTCCCGTTTGCTGGCCGATCTCGCCGACGCCACCGGCCTCACTCACGCCTTCGGTGACGCCCTGCGTCGGCTGCGTCCTCGTGGCACCGGCCACCAACCGGGCCGGATCGCGGTCGATCTGGCGGTGATGCTCGCCGACGGCGGCGAGGCCATCGCCGACCTGGCCCTCTTACGCGACCAGCCCGACGTCTTCGGCCAGGTCGCCTCCACACCGACCGCCTGGCGGCTGCTGGCCGGTATCGATCCGGCCGCGCTGGGAGCATTGCGCGCGGCCCGCGCCGCCGCCCGGGAGGTCGCCTGGCTGCAGGCCTGCGAGACCCGCGAAGGAGGAATCCCGGCCGCGCAGGCCGGCGGACGTGAGCTGCCGGGCCTGGTCCTGGACATCGACGCCACCCTCGTCACCTGCCACTCCGAGAAGGAACACGCGGCACCCACCTACAAACACGGATTCGGATACCACCCGCTGCTGTGCTTCCTCGACAACACCGGAGAGGCCCTCGCCGGCCTGCTGCGGCCGGGAAACGCCTCGGCCAACACCGCCACCGACCACATCACCGTGCTCGACGCCGCGCTCGCCCAGATCCCCGACGCCCACCGCCACGGCACCGAGATCCTCATCCGCGCCGACAGCGCCGGATCCGCCAAGGCCTTCCTGGCCCACATCCGAGCCCTGCGCTCGCACGGCATCCTCGCGTCCTTCTCCGTCGGATGGTCCATCACCGAACCGGTCCGCCGGGCAATCCGCCACCTGCCCGAACAGGTCTGGCATCCCGCCCTCGAACAGGACGGCTCCCTGCGCGACAGCGCCGAGGTCGCCGAACTGACCGGCATGGTCGACCTGCCCGGCCTGCCCGAGGGCACCCGGATCCTCGTCCGTCGCGAACGCCCCCACCCAGGCGCCCAACTCACGCTGTTCGACCTGGACGAGGGCATGCGCCACCAGGTCTTCCTCACCGATACCCCCTACGGCCAGGGCTCCCTGCAGTTGCTGGAGGTCCGCCATCGCGCACACGCCCGCGTCGAGGACCGCATCCGCTGCGGCAAGAACACCGGATTCGGCCGGTTCCCCTCCCGGCACTTCCAGATCAACGCCACATGGCTGGAGTTGTCCCTGGCGGCTATCGACCTGCTCGCCTGGGCCCAGTCCCTCCTACTGGACGGGGAGTTGGCCACGGCCGAGCCGAAGAAGCTCCGCTACCGGCTGCTGCACGCGGCCGCCCGCATCACCCGGGGCGCCCGCCGTCTGCACCTGCGGATCGCCGCTACCTGGCCCTGGCGCCACGACCTGGCGACCGCCTTCACCCGACTGCAGGCCCTGCCGCGGCCCGTCACCTGACCGACCCGATCGTCCCCGTCCGCCCACGACCCGAGGACCTTGGAGACACCGACCACGCGTCGGGCCTTCGGCATGCCCCACACCCGCACACGACCACTACGCGTTACCAACATCATCGACCCGGCTCAGCAGGGCCCAACTGAAACGCGGAGGCTA
>NZ_JBHXKE010000490.1:0-1815 GCF_042722765.1 Kitasatospora sp. NPDC058406 | reverse complement strand
CTGTCGACGGTGGAGGGCCGGTGGTTGGAGGGTCCTGAGCTGGACGGCGGGTACTGGTACCGCAACCTGCGGCAGACCGTCCGCTTCGCCGAGGCGGTGGACACGCTCGCCGCCGAGGGGTTCCGGGCCTTCGTCGAGGTGAGCGCGCACCCGGTGCTCGTCCACAGCATCGCGGAGGCGCTGGAGGAGACGGTCCCGGCCCCGACCGTCGCCACGGGGACGCTGCGGCGTGAGGACGGTGCGTGGGACCGCGTCCTGCTCTCGGCCGCCGAGCTGTACGTCCGCGGGGTCGAGGTGGACTGGTCGACGGCGTTCGCCGGCGCCGGTACGCTCCGGCCCTCCGAACTCCCCACGTACGCCTTCCAGCACCAGCGCTTCTGGCTGGAGCCCGTCGCCGGGACCGGCGACGTGACCGCCTTCGGCGTCGCCGCGGCCGGGCACCCGCTGCTCGGCACCCTGGTGGAACTGCCCGACGGGGGCGCGGTGTTCACCGGCCGGCTGTCGACCCGCTCGCACCCGTGGCTGGCCGGCCACGCCGTCTCCGGGAACATCCTGCTGCCCGGTGCGGCCTTCCTCGAACTCGCCCTGCGGGGCGGCGAGCAGACCGGGCTCGGCCGCCTGGAGGAACTCGTCGTGGAGGCCCCCGCGATCCTGCCCGAGCGCGGTGGCGTCCAGATCCGCGTCACGGTCGATCCGGCCGCCGACGACGACCGCAGGGCCGTCCACGTGCACTCGCGTGACGAGGACGGCGAGGGCACCTGGACCCGGCACGCCACCGGCTTCCTGGCGGCCGAGGCCGCACCGGAGTTCGGCTACGAGGCGTGGCCGCCGGCCGGCGCGGAGCCGGTCGCACTGGACGGCTTCTACGAGCGCCTGGCGGAGGCCGGGTACGAGTACGGTGACGCCTTCCGGGGCCTGCGGGCCGCCTGGCGCTCGGGCGAGGAGGTGTTCGCCGAGGTCGCCCTGCCGGAGGAACTGACCGAGTCCGCCGGGCGGTTCGGCCTGCACCCGGCGCTGCTGGACGCGGCGCTGCAGTCCGCCAACCTGGGCGCGGCCCCGGTGGCCCGCCCGGGCGAGGTCCTGCTGCCGTTCGCCTGGAACGACGTGGCCCTGTTCGCGTCGGGGGCCACCGCCCTGCGGGTGCACGCCCGCCGGGAGGGCCCGGACAGCGTGTCCTTCGCGCTCACCGACCCGGTCGGCCGACCGGTCGGCGCCGTCGGGGCGCTGGTCCTGCGGCCGGTGGCGCCCGAGCGGCTGTCCGCCGTCCAGGATCCGGCCGCCGACCACCTGTACCGCCTCGACTGGACGCCGGCCGAACTGCCGCGCGCCGAGGCCGGGGCGGCGGCGGGGGAGGTGCTCGACCTGACCGCTCCCAGCGGGCTGCCGGCGCCGCAGGCGGGCCGGGAGCTCGTCGGGGCCGCGCTCACCCGGATCCAGGAGCACCTGGCCGGCGACTCCGACCGTCCGCTCGCCGTCCTGACCGCGAACGCGGCCGACGACCCGGCGGCCTCCGCCGTGTGGGGCCTGGTGCGCACCGCGCAGCTCGAACACGCGGGCCGCATCGTCCTGGTGGACACCGACGGCTCGGCGGCGCCCGCCGCGCTGGTCGCCGACGCGCTGGCGTCGGGCGAGCCCCAGGTGGCGTGGCGAGACGGCCGCGCGGTGGTGCCGCGCCTGGCGCGGGCCGGTGCGCCGGCCGAGGCCGGAGCGGGCGGTGGCCGGGTGTTGGATCCGGCGGGGACGGTGTTGGTGACGGGTGGGACGGGGACGTTGGGCGGGTTGGTGGCTCGGCGTCTGGTGGAGTCGCACGGGGTG
>NZ_JBHXKE010000489.1:0-1825 GCF_042722765.1 Kitasatospora sp. NPDC058406 | reverse complement strand
AGGCCGGACCGGTCAGGTGGTCTCCGGCAGCCGGCCCCGGCTGCCGGCCACGTACAGGCCGCCGGCGACGGCCAGCACCAGCAGGACGACGCCGAAGACCGTCGCCCCGTCGGTGAGCCCGACGGAGTCGCTGAGGTAGCCGGCCGACACCGGGAGCAGCCCGGCCGGCACGTAACCGCCCACGTTGAGCGCGGCGTTGGCCTCGGCCAGGCGCCGCGGCGGGACGGCGGAGTTCAGCAGCGAGAGACCGCCGAGCTGGCCCATGCCCTGGCCGGCCCCGGCGAGCAGGGCCGAGGCGACCAGCACGGGAACGGAGGAGGCGTGGACGGCGGCGATCAGCGTCACCATGGCCAGCGTGGTGGAGACCGCGCCGGCCATCAGGATGGTGCGCCGGCGCAGCTTCTGGACGGCGAACTGCACGGCGGTGGCGGTCAGGAACATCACGAAGGCCATCGCGCCGGCCACGATCCGGCTGGTGGTGCCGAGCAGGCCGGAGAGCAGCGACGGGCCGAGCGAGAGCACGAACGAGGTCGCGGTGATGCCGGGCGCGAACACCGCGATGCCGAGGGCGAGTTGCAGGCCGTTGCCGCGCGGGACCCCGGGCACCCGGATCCAGGCGCCCTTCGCCGGCGCGGCAGGCCGGCGGACCGGCATCCGCAGCACCGCGAAGACCGCGGTGGCCAGCAGCACCGCCTCGACCACGAAGACGGTCACGGTCGGGCCGGGCGCCGTCTCGGAGAGCACCCCGGCGAGCAGCGGGCCGAGGCCCGCGCCGAAGACCATCGCGCAGGAGGCGAGCAGGGCGGCGAGGCGCTTGCGGGCCGGGCCCGCCACGTCGGTCACGGCCGCCATGCCGGCCGAGACCACGGCGCCGACCGCGATGCCGGTGAACAGCCGGGCCACGATCAGCGCGGCGACCGACGAGGCGGTGGCGAAGATCGCGCAGGCGGCCACCGCCAGACCCAGCGCGGGCAGCAGCACCGGCTTGCGGCCGAGCCGGTCGGAGACCACGCCGGAGACCAGCAGCGAGCCCAGCAGCCCGACGATGTAGAACGCGAACACGACGGTCAGGGTGCCCTTGGAGAACCCGATGTCCCGCTGCCAGACCACGTACAGCGGGGTCGCCGCGTTGGACAGGACGAACACCGCGGTCACCGGCCACGCGGCCAGCCACACCCACCAGGTGGGCGTCCCCGCGGCCGCCCCCTGCTCCCTCCCGGGCGTCGGCAGGTCCGCCTCGGCGGCCTCCTGCACCGACACCGTCCGACTCTCCGACATGGTCGCTCCCTCCGCCAGACGTAGTACGAGTTAACTCGAACATAGCATGCAGTACGATGAGACTCGTACAGGAGAGTCCGAAATCCTTTCGGCCCACGAGGAGTCGCCCATGCCTTCGACGCTGCGCCAGGCCCCGCCCTTCGTCGTCCTGCCGGAACCGGCCGACCTGCCGGAGGCGCTTCCCGAGCCGGCCGTCGAGGAGCTCAGGCTGGAGCTCGTACTCGGGGCCCTGAGCGACCCGCTGCGGCTCACCATCGTCCGCAAGCTCCTCCTGGAACGGGAGCGGTTCGACCACCCCTGCGGCTGGTTCGGGCTGGACCGGCCCAAGTCCTCGCTGACCCACCACTTCAAGGCGCTGCGCCAGGCGGGCGTCATCCGCCAGCGCCAGTACGGCCTGGAGCGGCGCAGCCACGTCCGGATCGACGACCTGGACGCCCGATTCCCCGGGCTCCTCGGACTCGTCGCCGACTGGCCCCCGGACAGCCCCTGACCGGCGGGGGTCGCACCCCCGCCCCTGAACGGCCCCGGGCCCCCCGTACCCGGGGCC
>NZ_JBHXKE010000488.1:0-1868 GCF_042722765.1 Kitasatospora sp. NPDC058406 | reverse complement strand
GGGGGGGCGCGGCGCCCCCCGGGGGGGGCCCGCCGCGCGGGGCCGGGGGGGGGGGGGGGCCCGCCCCGCGGTGAACGCACGCCCGCCCCCTTCGGGGGGTGCGCCGGGGGGCGGCCGAGGGGTGCTGACCGGGGGTCAGCCCTGCTTGGTCTCCCAGAAGATCTTGTCGACCTCGGCGATCAGGTCGAGCAGGGCCTGGCCGGTGGCCGGGTCGGTCGACGCCTTGGCGGCCGAGGCGGCCTTCAGGGTGTCGTTGATCAGCTGGTGCAGCTGCGGGTACTTCTCGAAGTGCGGGGCCTTGAAGTAGTCGCTCCAGAGCACCGAGATGTGGTGCTTGACGGCCTCCGCGCGCTGCTCCTTGATGATGACGGCGCGGGCGCGGAAGTGCGCGTCCTCGTTGGCCTGGTACTTCTCCTGAGTGGCCTTCACCGACTCGGCCTCGATCCGCGCCTGGGCGGGGTCGTACACGCCGCAGGGCAGGTCGCAGTGGGCGTGCGCGGTGGCACGCGGTGCAAACAGACGAGAGAACATGGGAGTCCTTCCTTAGATCGTCTTCCCGCGGCCGAGATTACCCCGCCGGTCGCGGGGTTTCGCGATCGGGCGGCGGGCCTAGGGCAAAAGGCCGAGCCGGAACCCGGCCAATCCGGACACCGGCGGGTGACGGTCCGTACGGCAGACTTGGGAGCCGAGGACGCGGGCGCGAGCCGGGAGGACGAGTCGTGGCACGGAGCGCGGAACCGGAGGACGGCACCCCGGGGGGCGGCGCGCCGTTCGGGCTGATCGACGTGGCGGGCGACTCGATGGTGCCGACGCTGCGGGAGGGGGACCAGCTGCTGGTCCGGTACGGAGCACGGATCAGGCCGGGCGCGGTGGTGGTGTTCCGTCACCCGTTCCAGCAGGACCTGCTGGTGGTCAAACGGGCCGACGCCCGGCGCCCCAAGGGCTGGTGGCTGCTCTCCGACAACCGGCCGGTCGACAGCGACAGCCGCAGCTACGGCGCGGTCCCGGACGAGCTGGTGCTCGGCCGGGTGCTGCTGCGGCTGCGCCCGCGCCCGGCCTGGCTGGCCCCCGGCCGCGGGCTGGAGCGCCTGCTGCTCTCCACCCCGCTGGCCCGGATCCCCGGCCTGGCCCGGCGCTGCGGCGTCTGGGTCCGCCCGGAGGAGATCCGGGGGAGCCGGGCGTAGGCCCGGGCCCTCAGCCCTGGCCGGCGGTGGCGGCCTCCTGGGCCTCCAGCCGCTTGCGGGCCCGGTAGGCGGCGACGTTGGCGCGGGTCGCGCAGCGGTCGGAGCAGTACCGCCGGGACCGGTTGGTCGAGGTGTCCAGGTAGGAGTTGCGGCAGGGTGCGGCCTGGCAGATGCCGAGCCGGTCGGCGCCCGTCTCGGTCAGGTGGACGGCCAGGCCCATGCAGGCGACGGCGCTGAAGTGCGCGGTGGCGGTGGGGGAGTTGTCGGCGAGGTGCAGGTGCCAGCGGGGCTGGCCGGCGGCGTCCAGGTAGTCGTGGCCGGAGACCAGCGGGCTGACCGGGAACTCCATGAGCAGGCTGTTCAGCAGGTCGACGCTGCGGAACTCGTCGCCCTCGGCGGCGGCCTCGAAGACTCCGCGCAGCCGGGTGCGGACGGCCCGCAGCCGGGGCAGGTCGGATTCGTCGGCGAGGTCGCGGGCCCGGGACGCGTCCGAGAACAGTCCGCGCACCGCATCCACCGAGGTCAGCGAGTCGGTGCCGCGCTCGGGCTCCTCGGTGTTCACCAGCCGGACGGCCAGATCGGCGTACGAGGCGAGCTCCACGGGGGTCCTTCCAGGGGTTGGTAACGGGCTGACTGCGTCCAGCCTATTACCTGTGCGGGGAAAACGTCGGCGCCCGGCAGGAC
>NZ_JBHXKE010000486.1:0-1873 GCF_042722765.1 Kitasatospora sp. NPDC058406 | reverse complement strand
AGGGATGGGCAATTCTGTGCACACACCGCCCACTAACTCCCGCGTACCACCTTATCGCGATGGTCACAATGTTCCACCTCCGCTCTACGGTGAAGCCATGACGGAACTCCCGATGGCCGACGGCCCCCCACCGCGCGAGCGGGCCGACGCCGCCCGCAACCGGGCCAAGGTCCTCGCCGCCGCCGAGGGGCTGTTCGCGGCGGGCGATCCGGCCGCCGTCACCATGGACGACATCGCCAAGGCGGCCGGCATCGGCCGCGGCACCCTCTACCGCCGCTACCCGGACCGCGCGTCGATCGCCCGCGCCCTGCTCGACGAGCACGAGCGGGCCCTCCAGGAGCAACTGCTGCGCGGCGCCCCGCCGCTCGGACCGGGCGGCGGGGCGGGTGAGGCGCATCCGACGCCGGCCGACCGGCTGGCCGCGTTCTACCGGGCGATGGTCGACCTCCTGGAGACCCACGTCCACCTGGTGCTGGGCGCGGAGACCGGCCTCGCCCGCTTCCGGACCGGCGCCTACGCGTTCTGGCGGCTGCACGTCACCCACCTCGCCCGGCAGGCCGGCCTGCCGGACCCGGAGACGCTCGCCGACCAGCTCCTCGCCCCGCTCGCCCCCGAGCTCTTCCGCCACCAGCGCGACAGCGGCCGCACCCCCGGGCAGATCACCGCCGGCCTCTCGACCCTCGCGCACGGCACCCTGGGCCGGTGAGGCCCGGGCGCCCGGTCAGGCGGGGACGTGCCAGATCTGGTTGTCCGCGCCGTTGCAGTCCCAGATGCCGAGCTGGTTGCCGTTGGTGGCGACGAAGCCCAGGTTGTCCAGGCAGCGGCCGGACTGCGGGTTGAGGATCGAACCGTCGGCCCGGACCTGCCACTGCTGGGCGCCGGTGCCGTTGCAGGTGAACAGCTGCACCTTGGTGCCGTTGGCCGTCGCGGCGCCGGTGACGTCCAGGCACTTGTTGAGCGCCCGGACGGTGCCGTCGACGGCGATCTTCCACTGCTGGGCGTTGGTGCCGTTGCAGTCGTAGATCTGGACGGGAGTGCGGTCGGCGCTGCTCGCGCCCTTCACGTCCACGCACTTGCCGGCGTACCCGGAGATCTGACCGATCGGGCCGGCCGGCTGCGGCGGGAGCTTGGGGCCGGCGATCACACCGGCCGCCATCGCGGTCTCGTTGACGTTGCACGACAGCGAGACGGAGCCGTCGCCGGCCCAGCTGTAGCTGCTGACGAACCGGTTGAAGGGGTGGCCGTTGGAGAGGTACTGACAGGTGGCTGTGATGTACCAGGTCTGCAGCGGGTCGATGCCGGAACACTGGCCGTACGCGTTCCAGCCGGAGGTGTAGGCGTAGCAGGTCCCGGCGAGCACCTCCGCACCGGCCTGCGCGGCCTGCGCGGTGGGTGCGGCCTGCGCGGTGGGTGCGGCCTGGGCGGTGGCGGCCGGCGCGACGATCGCGGCGGCGGCTCCGAGCAGAACGGTGCTGAACAGGGCGGCGGTACGGCGCATCGGAAGGTCCTTCCGGAGACGGGTGGGCCGGTCAACCCGCGGGCGGCAGCCGTGTGGTGACGGTGCGCCAGTTGTGCGGGTCGCGTGAAAGCCTCAGCGGATACCGGACGGCCGTCAATGACCGCCGTCCGATATCCGCCAACCCTCCGTCCACGGAGCGGCCCCGGCCCCGGGTGGACGAACCACCCGGGACCAGCACCCGCGAGGAGCCGGACCCGCCACCGGACCGCACCCGCCGGACGGGCCGATCCGTCCGGAAAGCACCCGCCCCGCACCCGCCACCGCCCCCGGGTACGCACGTGTCACGTCGGCAGTCGCCGCCCGCACCGCGTCAGCGGGGGCAACGCCGAACGGCCCGGCTCCCCCGTTCACCGG
>NZ_JBHXKE010000485.1:0-1952 GCF_042722765.1 Kitasatospora sp. NPDC058406 | reverse complement strand
GCGTCCAGCCACCCGCGCAGGGCGCCGGGCGGCCCGGCGGCCCCGGTGGGCCGCCCCGGGTGCGGACGGGCCTGCTGCTGCATGCGGGCCTCCTGACGGCTCCGATCCCCCGCGCCACGACTCCGGACCCCCGCGCGCCTCGCTCCAGGGTGACCCAGGACCGGCCGGCCCGCCCGGCCGCGCCGCGGGCCGTTGCTCCGGACGCCGCGGCGGCGGGTGACCGGGTCGCGGACGACCGGGTCGCGGGTGACGCGGCGGTTGGCGCGGCGGGTGAGACGGCGGGTGACGCGGCGGCCGTGACCGCGGGCGACCACGGCTTGCTGTTGCGACGGATCGGGAGCGGGGGGAGAAATGGATCCCAGTGGCAGGAGCCTCCTGCGCCGACCGGACTCGCCGGCCGCCTGCGAAACGGAGCCCTCGATGAGTTCCCAACCACCTCCGTCCGGCCCGCCCTCGGGACCTCCCTCCGGACCCCCGTCCGGGCCGCTCTCCGGGCCGCCGTCGGGCGGCCGCTCCGGACCGCCCGGACCCCCGTCCGGACCGCCCTCCGGTGCCTCCGGCGGGCCCTCCGGGGGACGTCCGACGCCGTGGTGGCGCTCGGGCCGCAAGGCCGCGCTGGTCGCCGGCACGGCCGTGGTGGCCGTGGTGGCGACGGTGCTGATCGTCAACAACAACGGCGGCGGCAAGCAGGACGACGCCGTGCCGACCGCCAACGAGGTCGCGCTGCAGTCCCCGCAGGACCCGGGACCGGCTCCGTTCACCCCGTCGGTGGAGACCGAGGGCGTCCAGGCCCCGGCGCCGGCCTCGACCCCCGCGCAGCCGGCCACCACCCGAACGGGTGGAGCGGCGACCACCGGAAGCACCGCCGCCGCGACGACGCCGGCCGGCATCCGCAGCGTCGAGGGGACGTCGTCCGGCCTGTACGCGGGCACGATGTCCAAGCCGAACTGTGACGTGGAGAAGCTGGTCTCGATGACGTCGACCGGCGACAGCGGCCGGGCCTGGGCGTCCGCGCAGGGCATCGACCAGTCCGAGAACCCGGCCTACCTGCGGTCGCTGACCCCGGCGTTCCTGCGGGTGGACACCCGGGTGACCAACCACGCGTACAAGGGCGGCGCGGCGGTCGGCTACCAGTCCGTGCTCCAGGCCGGTACGTCGGTCCTGGTGGACGCGCAGGGCGTGCCCCGGGTGCGCTGCGGCTGCGGCAACCCGCTGAAGCCGCCGACGCTGGTGTCCGACGCGAAGTACACCGGCAAGGCCTGGGCGGGCTTCCAGCCGTCCGCCACCGTCGTCGTGGTGCCGGCGCCCAAGCCGGTGACCGAGATCCTGCTGGTGAACGTCGTGACCGGCGGCTGGTTCGTCCGGGTGACCGGGCAGATCGAGATCGTCGACCGGCCCGCCCAGCCGCCGCGCGGTCCGCTGGCGCCGGGTGTCCCGCCGCCGGCCCCGATGACGCCGACCGGACCGTCGGGCTCCGGCTCCTCGTCGACCTCGCCGTCCTCCTCGGGGTCGACCTCGGGGTCCGGTTCCGCGACCGGCTCGGGTGCGACGTCGGGGACGCCGTCGGGTTCGACCTCCGGGTCCACCGGGCCGTCCAGCGGGTCGGCGACCGCCTCCACCGCGACGCCGTCCTCGGGTACGGCGACGGCCTCGACCGCCGGGGCGACCTCGTCCGGGGCCACTCCGTCGAGCGCCTCCACCGGGGCGACCACGTCCGCGCCGCCGACCAGCGCGGCGCCGACGACCGCCGGCGGGACACCGTCGACGGTGACGTCCGCCGCGACGGCGACCACGGCGACCACGACGGCGAGCACCGCCGTCCGGTCGGCCACCGGCACGACCACGACGGCCGCCACCGCCACCGCGCAGCAGACCGCGGCGGTCACGCCGACCTGTTCCACCACGCAGCCGTCCACGCTTCCGCCCTGTCCGACGCCGGAAGCCGGCTGAGC
>NZ_JBHXKE010000484.1:0-1962 GCF_042722765.1 Kitasatospora sp. NPDC058406 | reverse complement strand
CCGACGCCCCGACCGTCCGGCAGACCGGCCCCCGCCCGGGGGCACCTGCCCCGGGCCGGTGCCCCCGGTCACCTTCACCAGCCCCTGTCACCTGTCGCCCGCGACGGAACCCCGTCGCCTCCCACGTGAGCATTTCCGAGGCCCCAGAGCGGCCTGACGAGCGGAGTGGACCATGACCCAGCCGGACGAGAAGCTCGTCGAGGCCCTGCGCAGCGCACTGAAGGAGACCGACCGGCTCCGCCGTCGGCAGCAGGAGGCCGAGGCCCGGGCCTCCGAGCCGATCGCCGTCGTCGGCACGGCCTGCCGCTACCCCGGTGGGGTGCGCGGCCCGGACGACCTCTGGCGCCTGGTCGCGGAGGGCAGGGACGCGGTCGGGGAGTTCCCGACCGACCGGGGCTGGGACCTCACCACGCTGTTCGACGACGACCCCGACGCGCCCGGTACCTCGATGGCGCGCGAGGGCGGATTCCTCCACGACGCCGGTGACTTCGACGCGTCGCTGTTCGGGATCAGCCCGCGCGAGGCCCGCGCCATGGACCCGCAGCAGCGGCTGCTGCTGGAGTGCGCGTGGGAGGCGTTCGAGCGGGCCGGCCTGGACCCGCTGGGCCAGCGCGGCACCCGCACCGGTGTCTTCGCCGGCAGCAACGACCAGGACTACCTGGGCCTGCTCGGCGACCGTCCCGGCGAGCTGGAGGGCCACCTGGGCACCGGCAACGCCTCCAGCGTCCTGTCCGGCCGGCTCGCCTACACGTTCGGCCTGGAGGGCCCGGCGGTCACGGTCGACACCGCCTGCTCGTCCTCGCTGGTCGCGCTGCACCTGGCCGTGCAGGCGCTGCGCAGCGGCGAGTGCGACCAGGCGCTGGTCGCCGGCGTCCTGGTGATGTCGACGCCCGGGACCTTCCTGGAGTTCTCGCGACAGCGCGCCCTCGCCACCGACGGCCGCTGCCGGTCGTTCGCCGCCGCCGCCGACGGCACCGGCTGGGGCGAGGGCGCCGGGGTGCTGCTGGTCGAGCGGCTCTCCTCGGCGCGGGCCGCCGGCCGTCCGGTCCTGGCCGTGGTGCGGGGGACGGCGGTGAACCAGGACGGCGCCTCGAACGGGCTGACCGCGCCGAACGGCCCGGCCCAGCGGCGGGTCATCCGGGAGGCGCTCGCGAACGCCGGCCTGACGGCGCAGGAGGTCGACGCGGTCGAGGCGCACGGCACCGGGACGACGCTGGGCGACCCGATCGAGGCCCAGGCGCTGCTGGCGACGTACGGCCAGGACCGGGCCGAGGGCGAGCCGCTCTGGCTGGGCTCGCTGAAGTCGAACATCGGGCACACCCAGGCGGCGGCGGGCGTCGGCGGCATCATCAAGATGGTCGAGGCCATGCGGCACGGGCAGCTGCCGAAGACGCTGCACGTCGACGCGCCGACCCCGAAGGTCGACTGGACCGCGGGGAGGGTGGAGCTGCTCACCGACGCCAGGCCCTGGCCGGCGGTGGGCCGCCCGCGCCGGTCGGCCGTCTCCTCGTTCGGCATGAGCGGTACCAACGCCCACGTGATCCTGGAGCAGGGCGATCCGGTCCGGGAGCCGTCGCCGGCCGCCGGGACCGGGCCGGTGCCGCTGCTGCTCTCCGGGGCCGGCCCGGCCGCGCTGCGGGCCCAGGCCGCCGCCGTCCTGGCGCACGCGGAGGGCGGCGCGCCGCTGGGGGAGGTCGGCGCGACGCTGGCCCGGCGCGCCGTACTGCCGGACCGGGCCGTGGCCTGGGACCTCGCCGGTCTGGAGGCGGTCGGGTCCGGGCTCGTGGCGGGCACCGCGCTCGACTCCACCGACGTGGTGTTCGTGTATCCGGGTCAGGGTGGTCAGTGGCTGGGTATGGCGGTGGGGCTGCTGGAGTCGCGAGCGTTCGCGGAGCGGTTGCGGGAGTGTGATGCGGCGCTGTTGCCGTTGACGGGGTTCTCGGTGGAGGCGGTGCTGCGGGG
>NZ_JBHXKE010000483.1:0-1968 GCF_042722765.1 Kitasatospora sp. NPDC058406 | reverse complement strand
GGCCCGGGGGGCGCGCCCCCGGGGGGGGGGGCGCCGCCCCCCCCCCCCCCCGCGCCCCCCGAGGACGACACGAGCGACAGGGGCGGGGGAAGGGGCAGCGCCGGTGGTTCCGGCGCGTGGGCGGGTTCGCCCAGACCGAGGACGCGGTAGAGCAGCCGCCGCATCCGCCGGTCGAACCGGCCCGGCTCGGAGCTGATCCGCGCGGCGATGGCGGCGTACTCCTCGGGCCGGTACTGCTCCGCCGCGTACGCGAGCTGGGCGGTCAGCGGGTGGGCGGGGGTGAGTGACGGCGCCGTGCGGGCGAGCAGCGCGCCGGGCGACCGCGGATTGACGTCCCGGTGCGGGTACTCGGCGAGCAGGATCGGCGCCCGGGTCATCGTGCCGTACAGGGTGACGGAGCCGTGGTCGCCGATGATGAAGTCGGCCGAGACGAGCAGCGGCCGCCAGTCCTCCTCGGGCGAGAGCACGGTGACCGCCCCGCGCGAGGTCGCCGTCGCCCAGGAGCGCACGGCCCAGGGGCTGTGTTGGGCGGCGACGTTGGGGTGGACCAGCAGCGCGGTCCGGTAGCCGTGCCGGGGCAGTTCGGCGGCCAGCCGAGGCAGGACCGCGTCCAGCCTGGTGAACAGCGAGCCGCTGCCCCAGGTGGAGCAGACCACCACCAGCCGCTCGTCGGGCCGCAGCCCGAGCGCCGCCCGGTACCGTTCGCGGGCGGGGAGCGCGGCGGCGATCCGGTCGTAGCAGCCGTCGCCGACCACCTCGGCGATCGGCAGCGCCTCCGGGCAGCCGCGGCCGAGTTCGGTGAGGTCGTCCTGGTGGGCGAGCGCGTACGCGGTGGGCACCAGCTGCCCGTTCCAGGTGACGTACTCGGGCCCGAGCCCGGCGACCGTTCGAGCGGACCGCCCGGACTCGGCGCCCACCGGTTCCGTACCCGCCGCACCCCCGCCCGTCGGGTCTCCTCCTACCGCGCGCTCGCCGGCCGAGCCCCCGCCCGTCGCCTCCGCCGGGCCGGTCGCGCCTGCCACCCCTGCCTGCCCGGGTGACAGTTTGATGTGCCCGGCCCCGTGCGGCAGCCGGACGAGCGGGCCGCGCAACTGCTCCAGCCCCTGCGAGCCGGCCGCCAGCACCAGGTCGAACTCCCGCCGGACGGCCTCCGCCCACGGCAGCACCGTGCCACCGAGCCGCCGGACGTGTGCCGCCGCACCCCCGTTGAAGGCGTGCGGCGCCACCGTGAACTGGACGTGGACCCGCAGGTCCGCGCCGAGCAGCGGGTAGATGTCGTGCAGCCGCTGGCCGTACACCATGGAGTGCACGACCACCAGCACCTCCTTGCAGTCGGTCAGCGTGGCCCACGACCGCCGGTTGCCCGGCCGCTCCCCGCCCTGCTGTCCGTTCCGCCGTTCCCCGTGGCGGACTTCCCCGTGCACCAAGGTCATGTCGGTCCCCCTCCTTGATCCCGGTCCGGGGCCCCGGGTCTCGGCGGCCCCGACGAGGGTCTGCCCGGGCGGTCTGGCGGATTCCATGACGGGTCCTGGCAGGTGCTTGCGCAAACCTTGCGCGCAGCCTTTCCCCGGTCCACCGCCCGGCCCGTTCCCGCGGCTCGCCGGCTCGCGGGCGCCGTTCGCGGCCCCTCTGCCGGACCCGCCGGAGGGCCGAAGGGTACTGAGTTCCTTTACGAGGGGTACTGAGTGCCGTATTCTCTCGGGAGAGCCTCTGACGCCAGTCGAAGAGAGCCGACAGGGCATGCCGGTCCAGGTGGCGCGCGCCGCACGCAGGGCGCGGTGCGCCGGACTTGGCACTCAGTACCCTCGGCATGACCTGAGGCCGTGGACCAGTGCACCCGTACCAAGTGCACCCGTACCAGGAGAACCGCTCATGAGCTTGAGGATCGTTGTCTGTGTGAAGCACGTGCCGGACGCGACGGGTGACCGTCGTTTCTCGGACGATCACACCACCGACCGGGAGGGCGTG
>NZ_JBHXKE010000482.1:0-2015 GCF_042722765.1 Kitasatospora sp. NPDC058406 | reverse complement strand
GTTCTCGGGCTGCGCCGTGAGGCAGACCGCGCGGTGGCCGGCCGTGACGTGGAGCCGGCCGTGACGTGGAGCCGGGCGTGCCGCGTAGGCCGGGCGTGCCGCGAAGCCGTGAAGCCGGCCGTCCGGGGCTCCGGGCCGCCGTGGGCGGCCGCAGCGGGTCCGGCCCGGCCCCTGTCCGGACGTCAGACGGCGGAGAGCTCCTGGGAGGCCGCCACGCGGATCCGGCGCTCGGCCTCCGGCCCGGCGCAGGGGTGCGCGCCCAGCGCGACCTGCCGGCCGATGATGGTGCGCTCGGCGCGCATCAGCCGCCAGCCGCGCCGCACCAGTACCGGAAGCGACTTCCGGCCCTCGCGCACGTCCCGGCGCAGCCGCCGCCAGGCGGTGGTGAGCGGACCGTTGCGCAGGCAGAGGGCGTCACCCAGCAGGCCCTCGGCGGCGCATTCGCCGACGATCTCGGCGGCGAAGATGCCCTCGGCGACGAACGCACCGGCCCCGTCGAGGTCCAGTACCCGGGTGGCGATCCGTCCGTTGTCCGGGATCGAGTACACCGGCACCTCGGCCCGGCCGGTCCCGTACAGGTCGCGGATGGCCGCGACGGCCTGCTCGCGGTGCCAGGAGAGCGGGGAGTCCCAGTCGACCGCGCCGTCGGGCAGCAGCGGGAGGGTGGGGTCGTCGCCGTCCTTGTAGAAGTCGTCGAGCTGGAGCACCGGCAGGGCGCTGCGCTCGGCGAGCGAGGACTTCCCCGAACCGGAGGGCCCGGAGAGCAGGACCACCCGGGCGCGGGCTATCGGCACAGGGTTCAGCGGGGAGTCACTCACGGGACACCAGTCTGACGCATCCGGGCCGGATGCCGAAACCGGTCGGACCGAACTGTCCGCATCCGTCGGGTCAGACGGTCTTGAGGACCTCCGGCGCGGTGAGTGCGGCGTGCACCAGCGGCAGGTAGCGGCTGTCGACCTGGAGGTAGACGGGGTGGCCGTCGCCGGGCGGGCGGTAGGCGGTGGCGGCCCAGTCCTGGTCGTGCCAGGTGCCGGGCTCGGGGTCGTGGAAGGTGCCCCCGGCGGCCAGTTCGGTGCGACCGCCCTCGGACGGGCCGAAGGTCACGACGGCGGCCCCGGGGGTGATGCGGAGCTTGCCGTTGACGTAGACGGGCTGCCAGCCGGGACGTTCGGAGCGGGCCGAGCAGGGGACCTTCGCGGTGCGGCCGGCGGCGAGGCGGCGGCGGGCACGGGCCACGAACAGCTTGCGGAGGAACCCGTCCGCGAACAGCGCCATCATCTCCGCCACGAATTCACCCACGGCAGCGTCCCCCTTGATCGTTTCCGGTACGGGCGATTCTGGCCCGGGGTGCGACCGGGCGGGGACCACCGAACGGCTCGACGTCCCGCGACGAAAGTCGCGCGGACGGAGGGGTGGGCCGGGAAGGGGGGCGAGCCGGGAGGGCGAGGGCCGGGAAGGGCCGCGCCCGGCCCGGAAAACCGACGGACCCGCGCCAGGGGGGGAGAGGCGCGGGTCCGTCCTGTGACCGTCCGGGCCCTGGGGGGGTGAGGGCACTGGGGACGGCCAGTCTGTGGAGTTGTTACTCGTGGCTACTCAACGTAACCGTGGGGCCGACCGGGAGGTCAGATCCCCATCGGGTGCCAGACCGTCTTGGTCTCCAGGAACGAGAGTAGCCGGTCCGTACCGGGCGCATTGGTCCAGTCCTGGGCGAACGGGTCCAGCTCCGGGCGGATCACCCTCTTCAGGGTATCCGCGGCAAGTGCCTCCAGCGAGGCCGCCGCGCCGGGACCGTCGTCGGCGATCGCGCCGGTGAGGTCCACCGCGTTGACGTCCTGGTGGGAGGCCAGGGTCGGGGCGATGTCCGAGGTCCTGCCGGAGATCAGGTTGACCACGCCGCCGGGCACGTCCGAGGTGGCCAGCACCTCGCCCAGCGACAGGGCCGGCAGCGGGGCGTCGGCCGCGACCGCCACCACCACGGTGTTGCCGGTGGCGATGGCGGGGGCGACCACCGAGAC
>NZ_JBHXKE010000481.1:0-2026 GCF_042722765.1 Kitasatospora sp. NPDC058406 | reverse complement strand
CCAGGGGCGGGCCCGGCCGTCCCGCCCCGCGCGGGGCGGCTCCGCACCCGGCCGGACGGTCCGTGACATCCCGGCGGCCGTACCGCGACGCGCGCCTGAACAGCGGCGACCGCCGACCGGACGCCGACGAACGGAATGCGCACCCCCGGTCCCGGCGTTGCATAGGCTGGTCCCGGGCAAGGCCGCCAACGGAGTCGGCGCACCCCCAGAACCGGTACGACCTCGCGAAACCCTCCCGCCTGGCCCCGCCGGTGTCTGCACCCAGATGAAACGAGGAGCAACCGATGTCGGAGACCCGCGCCGACGCCCGAACCCCGCTGGACCGCACCCCGCAGTGGGCCGCTCTCGCCAAGCACCGGGAGGAGTTCGGCGCGACGCACCTGCGCGACCTGTTCGCCGCCGACCCGGAGCGAGGCCGCCGCTACACCCTCCAGGTCGGCGATCTGCACGTCGACTACGCCAAGCAGCTCGTCACCGACGAGACGCTGGCCCTGCTGCGCGAGCTGGCCGGGGCCACCGGCGTCGCCGCCCTGCGGGACGCCATGTTCCGCGGCGAGAAGATCAACACCACCGAGCACCGCGCCGTCCTGCACACCGCGCTGCGCGCCCCGCGCGACGCCGTGATCGAGGTCGACGGCGAGAACGTGGTGCCCGGCGTCCACGCCGTGCTCGACAAGATGGCCGCCTTCGCCGAGCAGGTCCGCAGCGGCGCCTGGCGCGGCCACACCGGCCGGCGGATCCGCGCCGTCGTCAACATCGGCATCGGCGGATCCGACCTCGGCCCCGCCATGGCCTACGAGGTGCTGCGCTCCTACACCGACCGCGGCATCGACGTCCGCTTCGTCTCCAACGTGGACGGCGCCGACCTGCACGAGGCCGTCCGCGACCTCGACCCGGCCGAGACGCTCTTCGTCGTCGCGTCCAAGACCTTCACCACCATCGAGACCATCACCAACGCGGTCTCCGCCCGGAACTGGCTGCTCACCGGCCTGCAGGCCGACACCGACGCGGTGGCCAAGCACTTCGTCGCCCTCTCCACCAACGCGGAGGGCGTGGCCGACTTCGGTATCGACACCGCCAACATGTTCGAGTTCTGGGACTGGGTCGGCGGCCGCTACTCCTACGACTCGGCGATCGGCCTCTCGCTGATGATCGCGATCGGGCCGGACGCCTTCCGCGAGATGCTGGACGGCTTCCACCTGGTCGACGAGCACTTCCGCACCGCGCCGCCCGAGGAGAACGTCCCGCTGCTGCTCGGCCTGCTCGGGGTCTGGTACGGCGCCTTCTTCGACGCCCAGGCGCACGCGGTGCTGCCGTACTCGCACTACCTGTCGAAGTTCACCGCCTACCTCCAGCAGCTGGACATGGAGTCCAACGGCAAGTCGGTGGACCGCGACGGCAACCCGGTGAGCTGGCAGACCGGCCCGGTGGTCTGGGGCACCCCCGGCACCAACGGCCAGCACGCCTACTACCAGCTGCTCCACCAGGGCACCAAGCTGATCCCGGCCGACTTCATCGGCTTCGCCCGGCCGGTCGCCGACCTGCTGCCCGGCCTGGTCGCCCAGCACGATCTGCTGCTCGCCAACTTCTTCGCCCAGACGCAGGCGCTGGCGTTCGGCAAGACGCCGGAGGAGGTCGCGGCGGAGGGCGTGCCCGCCGAGCTCGTCCCGCACAAGACCTTCCGCGGCAACCACCCGACCACCACGATCCTGGCGGGCGAGCTGACCCCGTCGGTGCTCGGCCAGCTGATCGCGCTCTACGAGCACAAGGTGTTCGTCCAGGGCGCGGTCTGGAACATCGACTCCTTCGACCAGTGGGGCGTCGAGCTGGGCAAGGTGCTCGCCAAGCGGATCGAGCCGGTGCTGCTGACCGGTGAGGGCACGGAGGAGCTGGACAGCTCCACCGCCGAGCTGGTCGCCCGCTACCGCGCGCTGCGCGGGCGCTGAGACCGGCCGGGGGGGGGGGGGGGGGGGGGGGGCGGCGGCCCCCCCCCCCCCCGCGCGGCCGGGGCCCGCCGGGGGGGTAG
>NZ_JBHXKE010000480.1:0-2114 GCF_042722765.1 Kitasatospora sp. NPDC058406 | reverse complement strand
GGCCCCGCACACCGGTGCGGGGCCCTTCTCGTCGTCCGGGGAGGCCCTGCGGCCCGCGGCCCCACCGCTCCGGGTGGAGCGGGGCCGGCGGGGCGGGGCCGGCGGGGCGGGGCCGGCCGGCGGGCTACTTGAGCGCCTGCGCCAGCTCCGCCAGCTCCTCGTAGGAGGCGGTACCG
The DNA here is from genome assembly GCF_042722765.1 of Kitasatospora sp. NPDC058406. Lineage (NCBI taxonomy): Bacteria > Bacillati > Actinomycetota > Actinomycetes > Kitasatosporales > Streptomycetaceae > Kitasatospora > Kitasatospora sp. NPDC058406. The sequence continues at coordinate 1,938 of NZ_JBHXKE010000480.1, read as the reverse complement.
GTCAGGACGGTGGTGCCGCCGCCCTCCTGGACGGCGATCGCACGGGACTTGGCGCCCTGCAGCCGCTCCCAGGTCCGGCCGGCCACCTCCGCGGTGCCGTCCGGCTTGCCGCCCGCCACCGCGGAGTCGAGCACCGCGTCACGCGGGGCGTCGCTCTGCTCCACCGCCGCGTACTGGCCGGACGGGGTGACGAAGCCCAGGTGCCAGGCGTTGCCCTTGCCGCCGCCGAGCGACGCCGGGTTGTAGGACACCGACGTGGCCCGCCACTGCGCGGGAAGGCCCTCCGGGGAGAGCAGCGGGTACGGCGCGGCGCGCTTCGCCGAGGCCGCGGCCACCTTGTACTCGACCGTCCGCACCCCGTCGCCGCCCGCGTCGTGCGGAAGGAACAGGTACCCGACCCAGACCACCGCGCCGACCGCCAGCATCGACAGGACCATGTCCCGCACGGTCTGCCGGCCCCTCATGCCCTTGCTCTCTCCTGCCACCCCCACATGGTGACTCATCGACCCCCCGCGGGCACCACCCGGGGGTATCCGCGTACGGGTGAACGGGGGCCGGACCTGCCGGTCCCGTCGGCCCGTGGCGACCCGCGCCACAGACAGTCATCTCGTGGGCAGATACGATCGCAGGACCCTCACCACGGCGTTCGACCAGGCAGTAGTCGGGCGCTCACTGGCCGTCGCGTACAGAGAGGTAACGACGATGACCACGCAGTACCCGCACAACCTTCCCAGCTCCCTCGAGGTGGCGCCGGAGGCGCCCGACCGGAACCTCGCACTCGAACTCGTCCGGGTCACCGAGGCGGCCGCGATGGCCGCCGGCCGCTGGGTCGGCCGCGGCGACAAGAACGGCGCCGACGGCGCCGCCGTCAAGGCCATGCGCACCCTCGTCTCCACCGTCTCGATGAACGGCGTCGTCGTCATCGGAGAGGGCGAGAAGGACGAGGCCCCGATGCTGTACAACGGCGAGCGGGTCGGCGACGGCACCGGCGCCGAGTGCGACGTCGCGGTGGACCCGGTCGACGGGACCACCCTCACCGCGAAGGGCATGAACAACGCCGTCGCCGTGCTGGCCGTCGCCGACCGCGGCACCATGTTCGACCCGAGCGCCGTCTTCTACATGGACAAGCTCGTCACCGGGCCCGAGGCGGCCGACTTCGTCGACATCACCGCCCCGACCGCCGTCAACATCCGCCGGGTCGCCAAGGCCAAGGGCATCGCCGTCGAGGACGTGACCGTGGTCGTCCTCGACCGCCCGCGCCACCAGGGCCTGATCCGGGAGATCCGCGAGGCGGGCGCCCGGATCAAGTACATCTCCGACGGAGACGTCGCGGGCGCCATCATGGCCGCCCGCGAGGGCACCGGCGTCGACCTGCTGATGGGCGTCGGCGGCACCCCCGAGGGCATCATCGCGGCCTGCGCGATGAAGTGCATGGGCGGCGTGATCCAGGGCCGTCTCTGGCCCAAGGACGACGCCGAGCGCCAGAAGGCCGTCGACGCGGGCCACGACCTCGACCGCGTGCTCAGCACCGACGACCTGGTCAGCGGCGAGAACGTGTTCTTCGTCGCCACCGGCATCACCGACGGCGAGCTGCTGCGCGGGGTGCACTACCGCCAGGAGACCGCCACCACCAGCTCGCTGGTCATGCGTTCCAAGAGCGGCACCATCCGGGAGATCCACTCCACCCACAAGCTGTCCAAGCTGCGGGCCTACAGCGCGATCGACTTCGACCGCGCCAACTGATCCCCCGGCTCCCCGCACGCGGCGCAGCGCGACGCGGCGCGGGGAGCACCGCGCCGCGCCGCACGACACGGCTCAGCGCCCGGCGACGCGCCGGAACACGACGTCGCGCGCCCGCGGACTCGGCCCAATCCCCCTACGCCGTGGCCGCCGGCGATCGCCGTCCCGACCGGGCGGCAGCCCGCGATCGGGCGGCGC
>NZ_JBHXKE010000479.1:0-2126 GCF_042722765.1 Kitasatospora sp. NPDC058406 | reverse complement strand
GGGCCGGGCCTTCCGGGAGGCTCACGCACCGGGCGCCGGGGCGGCGCCCCGGCAGCGACCGCGAGGTCAGCGGTCGGCGGCTGCCGCCCGCCGGTCCGTCGCGAGCGCCTCGGCGGCGGCGATGTTCGGCTGCGGGTGGGTGAGCAGGTGCGCACCGGCGGCGAGGGCGCCGCCGACCAGCGGCGCGAGGATGAACAGCCACAGCTGGGACAGCGCCGCGCCGCCCGCGAACAGTGCCGGACCGAAGCTGCGCGCCGGGTTGACGGACGTCCCGGTGAGCGGAATCCCGACCAGGTGCACCACCACGAGCGCCATGCCGATCGGCAGGCCGTCGAATCCGGTGGCGGCCAGGCGGTGGGTGACCGCCAGAACGACGAAGACCAGGAGGAAGGTCAGCAGCACCTCGGTCAGGAACGCGCCCCCGAGGTTGATGTGCACGGCGGAGCGGTCGCCCCAGCCGTTGGTGCCGAGCTTCTCGTGGGTCTGGAGGCCGGGTATCTGCTTGGCGAGCACCAGCACCAGGGCCGCGCCGGCGATCCCGCCGAGGAACTGCGCGACCCAGTACGACGCGGCGGTACGCCCGTCGATCCGGCGGGCCAGCAGGAACCCGAGGGTCACCGCCGGGTTGACGTGGCACCCGGAGATCGGGCCGAACGTGTACGCCAGGGCGAGCAGCACGAAGCCGAACGCCAGCGCGATCCCGACCGATCCGATCGCGTCCCCGGCCACCACGGCGGCGCCCACCGCCAGCAGCACCAACAGCAGAGTTCCGAGAAACTCGCCGACCACCGCACGCCTGTCCATCTGGCCTCCCGACCGCATCACTCCGAACGGCACCGCACCGCCCGAACCCGGCTCACCCTCGGCAGCCGAACGGGGCAACGCATCTCGATCGAACGCCTGCGCGCCGAGATCCTGAAACACCGGACGGATTAATTGCTCCAGTCGGGCGAACCGGACATATCGCCACACTATAGGCCATCCGGCCTGCGACCTCACCTCGACACCGGGCGCGCGCCCACCCCGCCACCACCCGTCGCGAACACCGACCCGACCCGCGACCGGAGCTGACGGTCCCTGGACGAACGAACCCGACCGGACGGTCCCCGCCCGGCAGCCCCGCGCCACCCCACCCGGGCTCCCACCCGCCTCCCGTCCCGAGGCCCGGGCGGCGCGGCGCGAGGACCCGCCGCACCGTCGGCCCGTACGGTCTGCGCATGTCCTTCGGTCTGCTGTCGGCGCTGCTCGCCGCCCTGCTCACCGGTTCGGCCACCGTGCTCCAGGCGGTCGGCGCACGCCGCGCCGCAGCCGGCCGGCGGCCGGGCGGGGCCGCCGCGCTCGCCGGAGCCTTCCGCCAGTGGCCGTTCCTGGTCGGAGTCGGGATGGACATGCTGGGGTTCGGCGCCGAGCTGATCGCCCTCGAACGGCTGCCGCTCTACGAGGTCGAGGCCGTCCTGGCCTCGGCCCTCGCCGTCACCGCCGTCGGCTCGGCCCGCGTCCTGCGGGTGCGGCTGCGGCGCAGCGAGTGGGCCGGGGTGGCGGCGGTCTGTGTCGGGCTCTGCGTCCTCGCCCTCACCGCCGGGCGGGACGGACCCGGCCGGGGCAGCCCGGCGCTGCGGCTGGGCGTCCTGCTCGCCTCGGTCCTGCTGATCGGCGTGGGCTGGCTGGTGGTGCGGTTCGCCGGAGGCCGCAGCGCGCCGTTCCTCGGGCTGGTCGCCGGCCTCCAGTTCGGCGTCGTCGGCGTCGCGGTGCGGGTCCTGCCGGACGCCCGACCGCCCGACCTCCTCGTCGAGCCCTCCGCCTACGCGATCGCCCTCGCCGGGCTGGGCGGCTTCAGCGCGCTGACCTGGGCCATGCAGAGCGGTTCGGTGACGGCCGCGACGGCGGCCATGGTGCTGGGCGAGACCCTCGGTCCGGCCGTCATCGGCGTGTTGCTGCTCGGCGACCACACCCGCCACGACGCGACGCCGCTCGCCGTCGCGGGCTTCCTGACGGCGGTGGCCGGTGCGCTGACCCTGGCCCGGTTCGGGGACGCCGAGCAGCCGTCCCCGGCCTCCGCGCGCTGATCGGGCCCTTCGACACCGCGCCGGCCGCTGCCCGGGCGGCCGGCCGGTCCGGGTCGTGAC
>NZ_JBHXKE010000478.1:0-2251 GCF_042722765.1 Kitasatospora sp. NPDC058406 | reverse complement strand
GGGCACCAGGGGCACCGTCAGGGCCGGGAGCACCCGGAACACCCGGAGCTCCTGGGGCGCCGTTGGGGCCGGGAGCACCCGGAGAGCCGGGCGCGCCGGGCACGCCGGGAGCACCGTTGGGACCAGGAGCACCAGGGGCACCGTCAGGGCCGGGAGCACCCGGAGAGCCGGGCGCGCCGGGCACGCCGGGAGCACCGTTGGGACCAGGAGCACCCGGAGCACCGGGAGAGCCCGCCGGACCGGGAGCACCGTTGGGACCGGGGGCACCCGGCGAGCCGGCGGGACCGGCAGGACCGGCAGGACCGCTGGGGCCGGCAGACCCGCTCGGACCCGCCGGACCGCTCGGACCCGCCGGACCGCTCGGACCCGCCGGACCGCTCGGACCGGGCGGTCCGACCGTGCAGGCCGCCCTCGTGATGGTGTTGTCGTCCAGCGTGACGGCCCCCGTGCGCGCCAGGGCACGGCCTTCGATCACCGAGGCGTGGTTCACGGTGATCGACGTCATGGCCAGGATGTTGCCCTTGAAGAAGGAGCTGACGTCGATGGTGGCGGAGCTGCCCACCTGCCAGAACACATTGCAGGGCTGCGCCCCGTTGACCAGGCTGACGACGCTCGACGGGGCCGTGATCAGGGTGGAGCCGATCTGGAAGATGAAGACGGCACTGGGATCGCCCAGGGCGTCCAGGGTGACGGTCCCGGTCAGGTTCAGTGAGGACGTCGCTTTGTAGACGCCGGGCGTCAGCGTGAGTCCACCGATGTCGCCCGGAGACGTCAGGCTGGCCGTGGGGGCCCGGCCTGCGGCGTCGTTGTAGGCGATGACCAGGTCGGACTGAGCCTGTGCGGCCTGGGCGTCGTTGACGTGCTGGACTCCGTTCACGATCCCGGGCGGAAAGCCCGTCACACTGGTGCCCGGGCTGAGGCCCAGGTCCCCGTTGATCACGCTGGGACCGGTATTGGTGACCGTAGATGCGCCCAGCACCGCATAGCTGGCGTCGGTACCCAGCATCACCGGTGCCTCCGCAGCGTGCGCGGGACTGGTGATCAGGCCCGCCGTGGCAAGCAGCGTCAGTCCGGACAACAGGGCGAGCGCCCCCGTGAGTCGGGAGCGTCTGCGCCGTCTCTCCGGTAGGGCGGGCGGAATGGCATCGACTGCCATAGGACAAGACCCTTTCTTGTCGCCGTTGAGCTCCGTCACCCGAAAAGAGGATTTCGGAGCGCCGATGGTGAGTTCTGGTCGGACCACAAGCCCTCGTGCACGCGCCGAGGCGCCACGGGCGCCACCCCGGGAGAGCCGCAGAGCGGCGCCCACCAGGGACGGTGATGCACAGTCACCAACTCAGTACACCGTGCAACAGCAACATAAAAAGGAAAGAATAATAAAGATGCAATCGAGTGACGTGTCGACGCGAACAGGGCATCCAACCCCCATCACCGGCGTGTCGTTTGTCCACGCACTCAATGTCGTGGGCAGGGCCTCCGCCTTCCGCTGCGCCCGAGCCACTCGGATTCGGCCGTACCCGCGGAGCCCGACATCGCGCTCGGCGGAGCCCGTCCACCCGACCGCCACCACGGCCCCTCGCCGGTCACCGTCACGGCCCTGGGCAGTACCGTTTCTTCTCTTGGCCGCGTCCAGGCTGGTGAAATGACGTATCGCTCGGGGGATGGAGTCGTTGGCCCGGGCATGAACGACCCAACGTATCCGCAAGGCGGGGTCCTCGCGGCGGCCGAAGGCAACGCCGCTACCGTGGCCGAGCGCTGCCGTCTCGCAGGTGGCCTGCTCAGAGTCACGCTCGGCGACCTGCGCGAGGAGCTCGGCTACCGAAGACTCGGCAAGTACGTCCTGGACGAGGTGGCCGACACCCTGACCGAGGAGGGGCTCGGCTGGTTTCCGGCCGGACGGCTCTCACCCCGGGAGAACGGCGAACCTCGCAAGGAGCAGGAAGTATGGGTGTTCCTCCGGGACGATGGCCTACGGTGCCAGGTCATCGACGCCATCCAGGCGCCCGAGGGCTCCGACGTCCCCACCGTCCTGAACGGGCTGCTCGCCGACCGCCCCCAGGACCTCTCCCCCGAACGGAAACTCGGCCTCATCCGCGAGATCCTCGGGCTCTGAGTCGCCGAGGCCGCGGGCACCGCTTCCGGGAGGCCCGTGCCTCCCGGAAGACATCTCGCGTGCTTAACAAGTCAAGCCGCCTCGGCAAGAGCCGCTGAGAGAGAGGAGGTGAATGCATGCTGTTCGTCGAAGAGCTGC
>NZ_JBHXKE010000477.1:0-2266 GCF_042722765.1 Kitasatospora sp. NPDC058406 | reverse complement strand
GGTTCCAGCACAGCCCACTGGTCATCCGACAGATCCCCCCGCCCCATCCGAAGAGCCTGACATCACGCCGGACGACCTTCCAAAACACGCCCTAGTACTGCAACGGTGCTTACCGAGACGAGGCTTCAGCTCTTGGGCTGTGGCCTCGTCTGTTGTAGTGGCTGGTCCGGGCCTGATGCTGGCGTCGGCGGCGCCATCGGGACCAGTGCAGGATGTGGTCGATGCTGCGGCGGACGGGCCGGGTGAGGTGGGTGATCAGCCGGCGGATCTCGGGGACGGTGAGGGGTATCAGGTCTGACGTTCGAGCAGGTCCGGCCCCCTTTCGAGCTGTTGGGCCCGCATGACAGTAAGGTAGGCGTGGGCGGCCATGGCGAGGGTGATGTGCCGGTACCAGCCCTGGTGGCGGCGGACCTGGTAGTCGTCCAGGCCGCACTGGCCTTTTGCGCTCTGGAAGCATTCCTCGATCGCCCAGCGGGCGCCCGCGACGGCGATCAGCTCGTTGAGGGTGGCATCGGCGGGTGCGTAGGCGATGTAGTAGGCGATCCTTGTGGGATCGGTGATGCTGCGGCGGGCCAGGACCCAGTGCCTGCGGTCGGGGCGGTGCCAGGGCCGGACCTCGATGCGGGCCCAGTCGTAGATCCGCAGGCCGTGGGCGCCGTCGCCGCAGGACCGGCGCTTCCACTTCTGCCGGGGCAGGTCTGCGACCAGGTCATGCAGCCGATGGTCCATGGCCTGCCAGGTGACGACGGTGTCGTGGCGGGTGGTGGCCACGACGTGGAAGACGTCGGCCTGCTCCAACTCGTAGCGCCAGCCCTTGCTGTAGCCGTAGCCGGCGTCCGCGGTCACCCACCGGAACGGGATCTCGTCGTCAATCGCGCGGCGCACCATCGCCCGCGCGAGATGGACCTTGGTGGCGAACTCGACCCCGTTGTCGATCCCCGCCGACCGGCAGCGTTCGCGGTCGTCCGTCCAGGACTTCGGCAGGTAGAGCGCCCGGTCGATCAACGTCCGGCCCAGCCCGCTCGAGTAGGCGAGGAAGACCCCGACCTGGCAGTTCTCGGTGCGGCCCGCGGTTCCGGAATATTGCCTTTGGACGCCGGCCGACCGAACGCCCTTCTTCAGGAAGCCGGTGTCGTCCACGATCAGCACGCCGCCGGGATCGGCCAGGTGCTCGACGACGTACTGGCGTACGTCGTCGAGCACCGCCTCCGTGTCCCAGTCGATGCGGTTCAGCAGGCGTTGGATCCGGTCCGGTCCGTCATGACCGGCCTCCTCGGCCACGGTCCAGCCGTTCTTGCGCTCCAACGGCGCCAACAAGCCCCGCATGTACGCCAGAGCCGACTCCCGTGACTCGCTCCGCGCGAACCGGTGCCCAAACCGCTCATGCAACCCGGCCAACCCATCCGACCAGCGACGAGCATCGACCTCAGATATGTCCCCACTCATGAACAGTCCAACGAGCAAACCCAACAGCAGTCACGGTAAGCACCGTTGCAGTACTAGTCCGAGGCGGGGCACGCGGACCTTCTCCAGTATGGCTTCGAACTGTGGCGAGTCCCCGCGCTGCCCGGCGGTCACCAAGATGGACATGGGCTTCTGGCCCTGCTCGACCGCCAGGTGGAGCTTGGTGGTGAACCCGCCGCGTGACCTCCCCAGCCCATGGTCACCGGGCTCTGTGAAGATGCCGCCCGCCGGTTCCTTCTGCAACTCGCCGTGGCTGCGGGCTCCGGCCGCATGCTGATGCGCGCGGCAGACCGTGGAGTCGACGCTCAGGTCCCATGTGATCGCCCCCTTCGCGTCGGCCAGGGACTGGAGCCGGGTGAGGATCCGTTGCCAGGTGCCGTTCCGCTGCCACCGGCGGAACAGATCGTACACCCGGCTCCATGGTCCGTACTCGGCGGGGACGTCCCGCCACGGAACACCGGTCCGGACACGGAACCGTATGCCGTCGATCAACCGCCGCCGAGTCCAGACCGGCGGCCGCCCCGCCCTAGCGCCCTTCGGCAACAACGGCTCCACCACCGCCCACTGCTCGTCTGTGAGATCTCCCCGACCCATGAACCGAGATCATCCCCGGCCCAAGATCTACTTTCGATACACGGCCTAGACGGCCCAGACCGCCGGCCACACCTGGGCCGCCCAACCCGACTCCACTCGGCTCGGGCGGGGACGTCGACGGTGACGGGTCCGACGACCTCGTGGTGTGGGCCGTCCACCGGTACCCGGGTGACCGGGTACGACGTCCTCTAGCAGATCGGGCCATGGG
>NZ_JBHXKE010000476.1:0-2411 GCF_042722765.1 Kitasatospora sp. NPDC058406 | reverse complement strand
AGGTCCTGGGCGTCGCCCGATCCGGTTACTACGCCTGGAAGGCCGGCGCTCGGACGCGTGCCGACCGGGCGGCGGCCGAGGCCGTGCCGGTGGGCGAGATCCGCGAGGTCCACCGGCAGACGCACGGCGCGGCGAGGACCTCACGGACGACGGCAAGTCCGTCGAACTCTCCAGGTCTGCCGGCGGATCGCCCCACAACAGCCACAACGATCAAATCCATCGTCCTCCTATCACCATGATCAGCCAGCCAAGACCCCTCAATCAGCGACAGAGCCCGGAAATTGATCCAGAACCCAGATTGAGCCGCCGCCGACAAACCTTCTACGACAAGTTGAAGGAAGCTCCTCAGCGCGGAGCAGCGGCAGACCTTCACCATCCGCACCCACGGCTGCTACGAACCTGGCGTCGGCGTTCGACAGCGTAGGAATCACCTTGCACAGCACCGCCGCACCCTCACAGCTTCGTCGAGGGGGCGGCGACTCGCGCGAGGGGCGACGACCTGGACAGCCCTGCCCCGAGGGGCGTGCGCCCCGCCGCGCCGAGGTCCATGAACGGCTTTCACTGGCGGTCGAGGCCGGGTGGCCTGGAAGCGCATAATCCCAGTGAGTGATTTTGCATACTTATAGAAGTCATCTCATTTGGATAGCCGTCGGGTGCAGATGAGGGCCACGGCGATGCTGGCGAAGGCTGCGAAGTGGTCGGCCTTGCGTTCGTAGCGGCGGCGCAGCCGGCGGAAGCCGCCGAGCCAGGCGACGGTGCGCTCGATCACCCAACGGTGGCGGCCGAGGCGCTGGGAGGACTCGACGCCTCGGCGGGCGATGCGGGCCGGGATCTGCCGTCGTCGCAGGTAGGCGCGGATGAAGCGGTGGTCGTAGGCTTTGTCGGCGTGCAGCTTGCCGGGACGGCGGCGTCGCGGTCCGCGCCGTGAGCGGATCGGCGGGATGGCGTCGACAAGCGGTATCAGGGCCTGGCTGTCGTGGAGGTTGGCCCCGGAGATCGCGAGCGAGAGGGGTAAACCGGTACGTTCGGTGAGCAGGTGGATCTTCGACCCGTACTTGCCCCGATCGACAGGATTCGGACCTGTCAGCTCCCCCTTTTCAGGGCCCTCATGTTCACCGAGTCGACCGCGCACCTCGACCAGTCCAGCTCACCTCGCGCGCCGAGCTCCTCCAGGACCACCCGGTGGAGCTTGGCCCAGACCCGGGCCCTGGTCCACTCGGCGAACCGCCGATGGGCAGTCGGGCCGGACGGGCCGAAGCATGGCGGCAGTTGGGCCCAGGTACACCCGGACGTCGCGACGAACACGATCGCCGCCAGCACCTCGCGATCCCCGTGGCGCCGCCGGCCACCACCCTGCGGGCGCACCGGAGCGTCCGGCACGACCAACTGGAACAACTCCCACAGCTCATCCGGCACCAGCCGCTCAACGATCAGCACACTCGGAGTCTACTCAACCCACCCAAATGAGATGTCTTCTAAGGGGGCTTGGGCCCGGCGTGGGTCAGCCGCCGATCTCGACGGTGATGTCGTCGAGGATGTAGCTGGTCTGGGCTGTGGCGTCCTCCCGGCCGGTGAATTCGAGGGTGACGCTCTGTCCGGCGTAGGACGAGAGGTCGACGGTGCGCAGCGTGTAGCCGGAGGCCCGGTCGAGGTTCGAGTAGGTGGCCACCTCCTGGCCGTTCGCCGTGACGGTGAGCCGGTCGTACTTGGTGGATGGAGTGGTCTCGGCCGAGTCGATGTGCAGCCAGTAGTTCAGGGTGGCCCGGCAGCCCGCGGGGACGGTGATGGTCTGCGAGACGGTGTCCCTGTGGACGGATCCGTAGCCGTTCAGCCAGGCCTTCCAGGAGCCGGTGTGGCTTGCCTGGGCGGGGTCGGCGCCGAGTACCGCGGGTGTCACCCTCCAGGGCATCGCCGTGCCGCTCTCGAAGCCGGCGTTGCCGAGCAGCTGCGCGGACGGACAGGGGCCGGTGCCGTCGGTGACGGCCCAGGTGAAGGCGGTGCTCGCGGTCGCGCCGGGGGGGAACGTCGCGGTCACCGTCACGGTCGTCGTTCCGGCCGTTCCGGGTGTGCCGGTGATCCGGCCGGTGGCGGCGTCGATCGACAGGCCGGTCGGCAGGTTGTCCGCCGTGTAGGTGGGCTTGCCGGTGCCTCCCGCCGTCGGGATCAGCAGGTCGACTGCGGTGCCGATCGCAGTGACCTGGTCGCCCGGATGCGTGAGCGTGGGCGAGGAGGGCGGGGCCGTTCCGACGTTGACGGCGCTCCAGGCGGCGGCGACTGCGGTGTACTCGGCGCCGTCGGCGCCGTAGAGGTCCTCGACCGCGTGCAGGGTCGCGGTGCGAGCCCCGGCGTAGTCGGTGGTGGAGGTCATGTAGGCGGTCAGTGCCCGGTACCAGATGGCGGTGGCCTTGTTC
>NZ_JBHXKE010000475.1:0-2419 GCF_042722765.1 Kitasatospora sp. NPDC058406 | reverse complement strand
TCCTGGACGAACTCGGCGACGCCATGGTCGGCGACCTCGACTACCTCACCGCCCGCGGCGTGCCGATCTCGATGTGGGGCCTGCAGAACGAACCGAGCGGGATCGCGGCCTACTCGACCTGCCAGTACACAGCCGCCGAATACGTGCAGACGTTCAAGGCCGTCGCCCCCAAGATCAAGGCGAAGTATCCGAACGCCCTCATCCACGCCAACAGCCAGGGTGGCTGGGAGGACACGATCGGCCAGGCCCTCGCCGCCGACCCCCAGGCGCTCGCCGCGATGGACGCTTGGACCTTCCACAAGGTCGGTACGCAGAGCACCGAGCAGCTCCCGGCCAGCCGCTACACCGTCGGCGCCCTGGGCAAGCCCGTCTTCAACAACGAGTTCGAGTACCTCGACAACCAGACGAGCGACGCCCGAACCCTGAACACCGCCCAGTCGATCATGAACTGGATGACGTTCCAGGACGCGCCCACCTGGTTCTGGCTGCACGCTCTCAAACCCACCACCAACATCGAGGCGGACGGCTACGCGCTCGGTTACTGGCGCCCCCCGACCGACACCGACTTCAGCCACCACCCCAACATCGCCCCCGGACACTGGGACTTCATCCCCCGCAACTGGAACGCCATCGCCGGCTTCGTGCAGTTCATGCCGTGGAACTCGGTCCGCTACCACGTGGACGAGCCGCTGCTGCGGTACCAGTTGTCGCCGCAGTGGGGTTACCAGGACCTGCCCTCACCCTCCCAGCGGATCATGGCCTGGAAGACCCCGGAGGGCAAGCCGGTCTTCGTGATCACCAACTCCTCCAGCACGCCCTACACCTTCACCGTCGACACCCAGACCGCCGCCAACTTCCGCGGGCTGCGCTACGGCCCCAGCACCAACAACCTCCTCATCGGCACCAAGACCGGCCCACAGCTGACGATCACCGTCCCGCCACTGTCGATCGAATTCTGGATCCGCACACCCTGACCCCGACACACCGCACCGACAGCGTCCCCGAACGTCTCCCGACTCGACCCGACCCGCCCACCGGCCGGCACAGCTCCTCCGCAGGAGCCGTAAGGCCCGCCCGGGAGACGTTCGAGGGCGACTGCGGACCGGCCCACGTGTCCTCGCGAAAGCCGGCTCTCCACCCGCGAGCGGCGGCCGTTGAGATATAAAGTCGGTGCGGGGAACAGTCGCTGACACCACTTGCCATCGGACCGTGTGTCCGAAAGGAAGTCCAGCGTCACGGACGGCCCAGCTCCGGGCCGGAAGCCATCACACCGGCCGACTTGGTACCGCGGTGGCCTGGGAGAGCCCCCATCGTCACCGTGCGAGCGCCAACGCAGAATCACCCACCGCCGCCCCAGGGACGCACCCACAGCCCGCTGGTCAACGCAGCCGATCAGGTGTGCGGCGACCGCCGGACACCCACGCACGATCCGCGCGCGGTCCCCGCCCCCTTGCACAGCAGCGGAGCGCTCACACACGCAAACGGTGATGGGCTGGCAGTTCGAAGGCATGGACGACGATCTCAACACCGTCAACCCCTCCTGGGAGAGCTTCTTCTGTCAGGTCGGCGGCACCCTCGCCTCACCCGACTTCAAACCTCCACCCAGAACACGGAAGCCGGATGCACCGCGATGACCTACATGAAGTCCTTCTACACCGACAGGCCCTCCGCCCCCGCCACCAGCGCCCTTGCCGGCTTCATCGAGGGCGACGTCGCGATGTTCTGCTTCTACCAGAGCGCCATCTCCGAGATCGCCGCCGGGAACGAGAAAACCAAGGGCAAATGGGTGGTCGCGCCGATGCTTGCCGGCCCGAAGAACGGCTGCTCCATGGTCGGCGGCCACAGCCTGGTCGCCAGCACGGCGGCCACGAACCCCGCCGCGGCCGGCACCTTCATGCGCTGGCTGGCCTCCTCCGATCGCAGCGCCCAGTACATGGACTTCCACGTGATCTTCCCCTACGACACCGCGAAGGTCACGATGGAAGCCAATGCCTTCGTCGGTTCATTCTACCACACCGGCCCCAGCTGGGCCGCCATCACAACGCAGCTCGAACCGGCACCCCTGACCTGCTCCAGGAACGCCACGGCTTCACCTCCCGCCGGGAAGCCCAGGAAAGCAACGTCGTGGCCAGAATTGCCAGCCGCCTGCCCGTGAACAGGCCCTGAAGGGCCGCTGACCACGTCGGCGCCGGCAACGATCCGGCAACAGCCCTTGGCATAGTCTTAGTATATCGAATACCTTAGGAGTGTTCGATATGCCGGGCGCCGAGCGGAGAGAATGCCGGCCGAGTTCCCCCGCATGCCCGGTGGCCCCATGCCGGGTGCACCGGGCCGTCTTCCCCCACGGCCCGGTGCACCCACCCTGTAGCAGACTAGTATACACAAAAACGAACCCACCCGACGGTTGGACAAGACGGCT
>NZ_JBHXKE010000474.1:0-2421 GCF_042722765.1 Kitasatospora sp. NPDC058406 | reverse complement strand
CCGGCCGATCGGCCGGTCCCGCCCCTCCGCACGTCGGCGGCTACTTGCCGCCGCTCCAGGTGGACGTGACTGCGGGGGAGTCGCCCCGGGCGGCCTCGGTGGCGTCGAGGTCGATGTCGGCGTAGAAGACGCCGAGGTTGTAGCCGTCCCCCTGGGTGTTGACGGTGACGGTGACGTCGGTGTCGCCGTTGCGCAGGTAGGGGGAGACGGTCCAGCGGTTCGCGTCGTAGCCGAAGTTGTTGCGCGGCGCCGGGTTGCGGGGGAACCGCTGGGCGGGGTTGGGGTTGTCGATGGTGGAGTTGAAGGCGTCGTTCAGCGGGTGGTTGGCGTCGGTGAAGTCGGTGATCGGGCCGTTGGTGGACTTGATCGACATGGTGTCGCCGGTCCACTTGTGGTCGCCGTCGTAGACGACCCAGCCCAGGTGTCCGGTGACCGGGCCGCTCGCGGGCGTCCTGATCCCGGTCAGCCTGCCCGACAGGGCCGGGCTGTTGGGGAGTTCGGGCTGGAAGCCGTCCCAGAGGTGGACGTGCCGCAGCGGCGCGCAGGGGTCCTCGTAGGCGACCACGACGGTCCAGCCGCCCCAGCTGTGCGGCTTGACGACGGAGTCCATGTTGGCGGCCGTGTAGGTACCGGTGCCGTGGCTCTTGACGAGCTCGGTGATGTCGGCGGAGGCCTGGTAGCTGCTCTCCTCGTCGGTGGTGATGTAGCCGATGGAGGGCTGCTGGTTGGCGATGTTGGTGTACTGGCCGTCACCGGGGAACTTGAGGTAGATCTCGTCGATCTGGCTCTCGGGCAGGACGACGTCGTCGATGCCGCGGGTGCCGCCCCAGTACAGGCGGGCGTGCTTGACCGTCGCCCCGGGGGGCAGCTGCAGGTCGGCGGAGCTGGCGGAGTAGATGGGGTCGCCGAGCGGGCCGATGCTGCCGGGATCGATGTTGACGTACCGCATCTGGTAGTTGTTGTTGATCGGCCTGCTGCCCGCCCCGGTGCGGCCCTGCTCGCACGGCGGCTGGGCGGGGTCGACGGGGGGCTTGGTCTCGTCACAGGTCATCAGGGAGTTGCTGATGTGGGTGACGGAGCCGTGGAAGTCGCCCTGGAAGCGGGTGGTGAAGGGCAGCCGGTTCTCCTGGATGGTGATCGCGGCGCGGTGGCCCTGGGCGGGGCCGGTGCCGCGGGAGTAGGCGGCGGGAGCGGCGAGCACGCAGGCGGCCGAGGCGACGGCCACGGCCGCCGCCAGCGCGCGGCGGGCGCGGCGGGCGGGGTCGGCGGAGCGCGGGGGCTGAGGGTGCGACAACTGAACCTCCGGTGAGGTGTATTCGTGGATGCCCCCTCACGAGAGCACCGTTCGGGCCATTTGTCGGTGGATTGCTCCGAACGGGGGCGAGCCGTGGAGCGGGGGAGGTTCCGGCCCCCGGGGTGCTGCCGAGGCGTCGTCGGAACGGTGCGGGCGGCCGGGCGCGGACCGGCGCACGCCCCCGACAACATAGAGCTGGTCGCGGAGGTGCGCGCCGCGCTGCCCGGCCTGCTCGGGGACCCGGCGGGGGCGTACGTGTGGATCGCCTGTGACACGGTGACCACGCGCGCTCTCGCCCGGTTCACCCGGAAGGAGCTCGCCGTGCCCAGGCCGCAGGTGCACGCCCTCGGCTACTGGCGGCCCTGAGGACCCGTGGCGCCCGGCCGGGGGGGTCCGGGCGCCACGTTCACACGTCCCACCGACGCGGTCGGCCCCTGTCCGACCCTGCTGCGTCCTGCTGCGTCCCGCCGTCTTCCGGCGCTCGCGGCGTGCGCCGGGGTGCGCCGGGGTGTCGGGCCCGCCCCGGCGCGGCTTCCTCGCGCCCGGCCCGAGCCCGAGCCCGAGCCCGAGTCCTGACGCCTGACGCCCGAAGTCCGAAGCCCGACGCTCGGGGTCGGACGCCCCGCGCCTGATCTCCGGCGCCCGATGTGCCGTGCCTGGTGTCCTGTGCGTGGTGTCCCCTTCCCTGCGCTCTCCCTTCACCGAGCCCGCTGCCCTGTCGCGCCGGGCTGCTCCGCCGCGCCCGCGCCCGCGCCCGCGCGTTCGCGGGCGCGGCGTCGGCGCGGGCGCCGGGAAAGGCCGTCCGGTGATTTCGACTCCTCCCGCCCTCCGGTCCGGACCATGATTCGTGTTCGACGGGTCCAGGATTCTCGCCGGTGGGCGGAAAAGCGTTTCTGCTCCCTCCGTAACCCTTTC
Source organism: Kitasatospora sp. NPDC058406 (assembly GCF_042722765.1). Classification (NCBI taxonomy): domain Bacteria; kingdom Bacillati; phylum Actinomycetota; class Actinomycetes; order Kitasatosporales; family Streptomycetaceae; genus Kitasatospora; species Kitasatospora sp. NPDC058406. Next base: position 212 of record NZ_JBHXKE010000474.1, on the reverse strand, counting down.
GGGGCCGGTTCCGACCGGGGTGTGGCGCTGCCCGTCTCCCGGCCGATCCGGCTTTCCGCCCGCCGTGGAACCCGGGGCCGTCGCCCGGCTCCCGCCCCGGCCGCACCCCGTCGTGACGGCGCCGCCGACGGCGGCGGCAACGGTGCTGGTGGGGGCCGGAACGGTGCCCGCGCGCCCGGGGCCGCCGGGGGGGGGGGGGGGGCCGCGGCCGC
>NZ_JBHXKE010000473.1:0-2428 GCF_042722765.1 Kitasatospora sp. NPDC058406 | reverse complement strand
ACCCTGAGGTGTGCGGGGCCCTTCGGATCGCCTGTGGGTCACAGGCAGGTCAGATCGTCAATTACTTGAGGATCTTGGTGACCTGGCCGGCGCCGACGGTGCGGCCACCCTCACGGATGGCGAACTTGAGGCCCTCCTCCATGGCGATCGGCTGGATCAGCACGACCGTCATGGCGGTGTTGTCGCCCGGCATGACCATCTCGGTGCCCTCGGGGAGGGTCACGACGCCGGTCACGTCCGTGGTACGGAAGTAGAACTGCGGGCGGTAGTTGTTGAAGAACGGGGTGTGACGACCACCCTCGTCCTTCGACAGGATGTAGGACTGGGCCTCGAAGTCGGTGTGCGGGGTGACCGAGCCGGGCTTGATGATGACCTGGCCGCGCTCGACGTCCTCGCGCTTGATGCCACGGAGGAGCAGACCGACGTTCTCGCCCGCCTGGCCCTCGTCGAGCAGCTTGCGGAACATCTCGATGCCGGTGACCGTGGTGGTGGTCTTGGTCTCCTTGATGCCGATGATGTCGACAGTCTCGTTGACCTTGAGGATGCCACGCTCGATACGACCGGTGACGACGGTGCCACGACCGGTGATCGTGAAGACGTCCTCGATCGGCATCAGGAACGGCTGGTCCACGGCGCGGGCCGGGGTCGGGATGGCCTCGTCGACCGCCGCCATCAGGCCGAGGAGCTTCTCGCCCCACTCCTTGTCGCCCTCCAGCGCCTTCAGCGCGGAGACGCGGACGACCGGCAGGTCGTCGCCCGGGAACTCGTACTCGGAGAGGAGCTCACGGACCTCGAGCTCGACGAGCTCCAGGATCTCCTCGTCGTCCACCATGTCGGCCTTGTTCAGGGCGACGACGATGTAGGGGACGCCGACCTGGCGGGCCAGGAGGACGTGCTCCTTGGTCTGCGGCATCGGGCCGTCGGTGGCGGCGACGACGAGGATCGCACCGTCCATCTGGGCCGCACCGGTGATCATGTTCTTGATGTAGTCCGCGTGACCCGGGCAGTCGACGTGGGCGTAGTGACGCGCCTCGGTCTGGTACTCGACGTGCGCGATCGAGATGGTGATACCGCGCTGCCGCTCCTCCGGCGCCTTGTCGATCTGGTCGAACGGCGTGAAGGGGTTGATGTCCGGGTGAGCGTCGTGCAGCACCTTGGTGATCGCCGCGGTAAGAGTGGTCTTACCGTGGTCGATGTGACCGATGGTGCCGATGTTGACGTGGGGCTTCGTCCGCTCGAACTTCGCCTTCGCCACTGCAGTCCTCCTGAGGACAGTTCTGTACGCCGTGCTGACGTCAGTTGGTCTTTGATCGGGTTGGGTACGGAGCGCCGAGGCACTCCATGCCGTCCCGCGGGTGGGGGCCGGAGGCCCCGGGAGAATCCGACCGGATTCTCCCGGATTGCCTCCTAATAGCCTAAGGGTTCGCTGTCGTCCCGATCGTCGGGACGTACGGCGGCCTCGAACAGGGAGCCGGCGGGTGCCGGTCCCTACTCGCCCTTGGCCTTGGCGATGATGTCGTCCGCCACGTTCCGCGGAACCTCGGCGTACGAGTCGAACTGCATCGAGTAGCTCGCGCGACCAGAGGTCTTGCTGCGCAGGTCACCGACGTAGCCGAACATCTCGGAGAGGGGCACCAGCGCCGTGACGACGCGGGCACCGTGACGCTCGTCCATGGACCGGATCTGGCCACGACGAGAGTTGATGTCGCCGATCACGTCGCCCATGTAGTCCTCGGGCGTGGTGACCTCGACGGCCATCATCGGCTCCAGGAGGACCGGGGAGGCCTTCCGGGCGCCTTCCTTGAAGGCCATCGAGCCGGCGATCTTGAACGCGAGCTCGGACGAGTCGACGTCGTGCGCCGCACCGTCGAGCAGCTTCACGCGGACACCCTGGAGCGGGTAGCCGGCGAGGATGCCGAACTCCATGGCCTCCTGGCAGCCGGCGTCGACCGACGGGATGTACTCCCGCGGCACGCGGCCACCGGTGACCTGGTTGACGAACTCGTAGCCCTCGGCCTGCTCGAGCGGCTCGATCGCGATCTGCACCTTGGCGAACTGACCGGAACCACCGGTCTGCTTCTTGTGGGTGTAGTCGATGCGCTCGACGGCCTTGCGGATCGTCTCGCGGTACGCGACCTGCGGCTTGCCGACGTTGGCCTCGACCTTGAACTCACGGCGCATACGGTCGACGAGCACCTCGAGGTGCAGCTCGCCCATACCCGCGATGATGGTCTGGCCGGTCTCCTCGTCCGTGTTGACCTGGAAGGACGGGTCCTCCTCGGCGAGACGCTGGATGGCAACGCCCAGCTTCTCCTGGTCACCCTTGGACTTGGGCTCGATCGCGACGCGGATGACCGGGGCCGGGAAGTCCATGGACTCCAGGATGACCGGGTTCTTCTCGTCGGACAGCGTCTCACCGGTGGTTGTC
>NZ_JBHXKE010000472.1:0-2436 GCF_042722765.1 Kitasatospora sp. NPDC058406 | reverse complement strand
CGGCATGACGGTGGCCGGCACCGAGTACTCGGTGCCGGCCACCGTCATGCCCGGGACGGGCCCCGGGCTCACTCGGCAGGGGCCGGCCAGGGGCGCCCGGTGAGGGCGGAGGCCACGTGGTGGAGGTTGGCGGCCATGGTGCGACCGGTGGAGTGGGCCCAGTCGTGGCCCTTGTCGTCGTCCAGGTAGTCGGGGCCGGGACCGGGGCCCAGGTGCCAGTAGGTCCAGGCCTGGGCGGGAATCGTGTAACCGATGTCGACCAGGCCGCCGGAGATCTCGCTGATGACGTGGTGGGCGCCGTCCTCGTTCCCGGTGACGACGACGCCGGCCACCTTGCCGTAGGCGACCGGCACTCCGCGGTCGTCCGTCTCGGAGATCATCGCGTCCATCCGCTCCAGGACGCGCTGCGCCACGGAGGACGGGCGGCCGACCCAGGTCGGGGAGGCGACGATCAGGATGTCGGCGGACGTGAGCTTGTCGTGCACGGGCGGCCACTGGTCTCCGTGGCCCATGTCCGTCCCCACTCCGGGCCGGATGTCCAGGTCGACGGCGCGGACGGTTTCCACCTCCACACCGAGGCTGGTGAGTTCGTTCGCGACGACGTCGGCCAGGGCCTCGGTGTTCGACGGCTCGGGGGACGGTTTGAGGGTGCAGTTGATGACGAGAGCTCGCATGGGCCCCCGCCTACCCCGCCCGGAGTCGGGTATGGCCCCCGGGCGGTCGATTCATCCGGACGGCGGCCCCGCCGCGTCAGACGCTTCTTTGCAGCAGGTCGCTGAGCTCCACGGGCTTGGTGATCATGGAATTGTGGCCGGTCTCCACCTCGTAGACGCGAGACGGCCGGCCGTTGGGCTGGGTGTTCGGGACGGGTCGGCGCGTGACGCCATCGGGCTCGCTGCCGACGCAGAGAATGTGAACCCGGGGGATCAGCGCCTGCGCGGGGTTGTCCATCTCGGCCGGCTGCTGGAAGCAGAGGACCGACTCGTCCGAGAGCGTGGTCCTGAGCCAGGCGATGTCGCCGGGGTCGGTGACGCCGAACAGGCCGAGCGGCGGGCGGAACTCCGGCAGCGGCGGAATCCGCCAGGGCTGGGCACTGCCGGCGGCACCGTCGATCAGGACCTGGGTGAACGGCATGACATCGATGGCGTTCTCGCCGTGCGTCGGCACCATCGCGTCGATGTACACCAGGCGGGAGATGCGCTGGGGGACACGGTTCGCCACGCCGGAGATGACCATTCCCCCGTAGCTGTGCCCGGCGAGGACGACGTCGCCGAGGTCGTGGTCGAGGATGAGGCCGACGATGTCGTCGACGTGGGTGGTGAGCCCGGTCTCGGGGCTGAGCAGGTGCGCCTTGTCCCCGTGGCCGGTGAGGGACGGAGTGAAGACACGGTGGCCCCGCGCGGTGAGCAGCGGGGCGACGCGGTTCCACGACTGCCCGTCGTGCCAGGCGCCGTGGACGAGGACGTAGGTGGTCGAGTGGGACACGGATGCTTCCTTGGTGTGAGCGAGTGGTTCTGTCGGCAGGGTGGAGGTGCACGCGTGCGGGTGCGGAGCGGTGGACACCCCGGGCACGGGGCAGCCGAGTTGGCGGTTCAGCAGGGAAGGCGCCGTCTCGGGTCGTGCGAGTGGGGCGAGAGGATGCCGGGTTCGGCCTCGGCGCCCGTCGGGACGGTGCGCCGCATGTCGTCGACGTTAGGCGGCCGACAGGTACCTGTAGGTACCGTTCGGCTCATGAGTCTCCGTCCCGGAACCGTCTTCCTCTCCGACTGCCCCGCCCGCCTGGCCGTCGAGGTCATTGCCGGCAAGTGGGCCGTGGTCACCCTCTTTGCGCTGAGTGACGGGCCCTTGCGGCACGGCGAGTTGGTCGAGCTGATCGGCGGCGTCTCGCGCAAGGTGCTGACGCAGACGTTGCGCCGGCTCCAGGACCACGGGCTCGTCGAGCGGCGTACCTACGCCGAAGCGCCACCCCGCGTGGAATACGGCCTGACCGAGCTCGGGCGCACCCTGGAGGGGCCCATCGCCCTGCTGACCGAATGGGCGAGATCCAACGGTGAAGCGATCGTCGCCTTTCACGAGGCGGCCGAGACGGCTGAGGTGAAAGACACCTCGGACCGTGAGCGACGCCCCTGACCCGGGTCGCGGGCCGTGATCCCGCCGCTACCGTGCGGTTCAGGCCCCGGTGGTCTGGTCGGCGATCATCGCGAGGAGCTGCCGTCGGCCGTGCTCGCGCAGGACGCGGCGCTGGCGCACGGCGCCGTTGCCCTCGCGCAGCAGGCGCTCCAGCACCGGGACGACGTGGCGGTGTTCGCCGTCGGCCTCCAGAGCGGCGTCCACGTGCTCCAGGAGCGTCGCCGCCGCGGCGGCCGGGGCGACTAGGCGGCCGGCGAGGGGGTCGAACACGGTGCCGGTGCAGCCGTGGCGGGCGCCGTGCCAGAC
>NZ_JBHXKE010000471.1:0-2485 GCF_042722765.1 Kitasatospora sp. NPDC058406 | reverse complement strand
ACGACCGCGTCGACCCGACCGACCACGGCCAGCAACGCCTCCACCGCGGACCGATCCGCCAGATCACACGCATGGATCTCCGCCATCGGCAGCTCGGCCAACAACTCCGCCGCGCCGGGCGCCTGAGATCCACGCCGGGAGAGCAGCACCAGCCGCTCCGCACCGTTCGCAGCCGCCCACCGCGCCACCTCGACGCCCAGACCACCCGTCCCACCGGCGATCAGCACCGTGCCCCGAGGCTTCCAGACCGACCCGGAACCCACCGGCGCGTGCTCCAAGCGCCGCACCAGCACACCGCCGCCACGAACGGCGACCTGGTCCTCCGCACCCAGCGCACCACCCAGGACGGCAGCGACACGACCCGCCGCCCGGGTGTCGACGACGACCGGCAGATCGAGCAGACCGCCCCACATCCCGGGGTGCTCCAACCCCACCGCCCGGCCGAAGCCCCACAGCTGCGCCTGGTCGACGTCCACCGCGCCGTCCGCCCGGCCGGTGACCACGGCACCCCGCGTCACCAGCCACAACGCGGCCCCGGACCCGGCAGTCGCCATCGTCCGGACCAGTGCCAGCGCCTCGTCCACGGACCCCGGCGCCGCCAGGACGCCGACGACGTCCAGGCCACACAGGCGGGTGTCCAGCTCCGCCGTCGAACCCGCCGGCACCGAAAGGACCTTGGCTCCGTGCTGTTCCAGCGCGTCGGCCAACGGGACATCGCCGACCAGGATCCAGGTACCTCCCGCGAGGGACGCAGCCCCGGGTTCCGGCAGCGGCTCCCAGGTGACGTGGTAGCGCCAGCCGTCCAGGAGCGAACGCTCCCGCCCCTGCGCGCGCCAGGAGGTCAGCGCGGGCAGGACACCTTCCAGGTCGGCCTCCGCGACGCCGAGCTGCGCGGCAAGGCCGGGCAGGTCGCCCTGCTCGATCCGGTCCCAGAAACCCGCCTCGACAGCGTCGACCACCGGGGGCCTGAATTCGAGCCAGTACTCCTGGCGTTGGAAGGCGTAGGTCGGCAGCTCGGCCGGTCGGACGCCGGTGAAGAAGGGCGACCAGTCGACCGGGACGCCGTTGACGTGCAGGGTCGCGAGTGCCGTCAGTGCGGTGGTCGCTTCGTCACGGTCGCGGCGCAGCAGCGGCGCGGTGACGGCGTCGGGCTGCTGGACGAGCGCGGACAGGACCGCGTCCGGGCCGAGTTCGACGAACCTGGTGACGCCGTCGAGCGCTTCGAGGGCGTCGGCGAAGCGGACGGGCTTGCGGACCTGGTCGACCCAGTACTCCGGGTCCGACCACTGCCCGACACCGACCGGGCGGCCGGTCACCGACGACACCGCCGGGACCGAAGGCTCGGCGAAGGACAACCCACGCACCACGGCGCGGAAGTCCTCCAACATCGGCTCCATCAGCCGGGAGTGGAAGGCGTGGCTGGTCCGCAGACGGCTGGACTTCCAACCCCGCTCGCCCGCAGCCTCCGCGACGGCCTCGATCTCGGCTTCCAGGCCCGCGACCACCACGGCCCCAGGGCCGTTCACCACCGCGACGTCCACGTCCGGGAACGCGGCGAGGACGTCCGCCTCGGAGGCTCCGACGGCGAGCATCGCCCCACCGGCCGGAAGGGCCTGCATCAGTCGGCCGCGTGCGGCGACCAGCGTGACCGCGTCCGACAGGGACAGCACCCCGGCCACATGCGCGGCAGCGATCTCACCGATCGAATGACCGACCAGGACATCCGCCCGCACACCCCAGCGGGTGAGCAGCGCGTGCAACGCCACCTCGACGGCGAACAACGCCGGCTGCGCGTACCCGGTGCGGTGGATCAGCTCCTCGTCCGCCAGCACCTCCGCCAACGGCCGGTCCAAGTGAGCATCCACGTGCAACGCCACCTGGTCGAACGCGTCCGCGAACACCGGGAACGCCTCGTACAACCCCCGGCCCATCGACGCACGCTGCGCACCCTGCCCCGTGAACAGGAACGCCACCCGGCCCGCCCGTGCGGTGCCGGTCAGACCACCCGCACCGGACGCCACCGCGTCCAGCCCGGCCGTCAGCTCGTCGGTCCCACCCGCGAGCACCACCGCACGATGCACCAGCACCGGACGCCGCGCCGCAGCCGCCGCCACGGCCGGCAGGTCGGTACCCGACACCGTCCTCAGCCGCTCCGCCTGCGCCCGCAGCGCGGCCGGGGTCCGGCCGGACAGCAGGACCGGCACCACCGGCAGGTGCGCGACCGGTACCGAGGCCGGCTCCGCCACCGGGGGCTCTTCCAGGATCACGTGCGCGTTCGTCCCGCTCACGCCGAACGCCGACACACCCGCTCGTCGCGGCCGGTCCCCGGAGGTCCACGGCCGCGACTCCGTCAGCAACCCGACTGCGCCTACGGACCAGTCGACCTCCGCCGACGGCTCGTCCGCGTGCAGGGTGGCGGGGAGCGTCTCGTGCCGCATCGCCAGCAGCATCTTGATGATGCCCGCGACACCGGCCGCCGCCTGCG
>NZ_JBHXKE010000470.1:0-2497 GCF_042722765.1 Kitasatospora sp. NPDC058406 | reverse complement strand
CCGCTTCTACCACATGGCCGGGGGGTTCTTTGTTGTTTAAACCACCCACCACCCGCTTGTCCTCACCCGCCACCGCCCCCCGCGGCGGCCCCGCCGTGGCCCCCGCCGGGCCCCGCGGTTTCGTCGTGGCCGGTGAACCGACAGAGGGAGGGCACGTGCGCTTCGGTTCCGGAATCCCCGGCCTGGTGGTGCGGAGGGCGGTGCGGCTCGGCGTCCGGTTGCGGCGCAGGCGGGCGCAGCGCCGGTTGTTCCAGCTGGTGACGGTCTGCTGCTCGCTGGCGCTGGCGCCGAGCGCCTGGCTCTGGTTCTCGGCGGGGGAGCGGGTGGGCACCGTGGCGACGGCGCCGCAGGCGCCGGTGGCGGTGGTGTTCGGCGCCGGGCTGTTCGACGGCAGGCCCTCGCCCTACCTGGCGCACCGGCTGGACGCGGCGGTCGAGCTGTTCGAACGGCGGAAGGTCCAGGCGATCCTGGTGACCGGGGACAACGGCCGGGCGAGCTACGACGAGACCGAGGCGATGCGGCGGTACCTGATCGAGCACGGGGTGCCGGACGTCCGGGTGGTCGGGGACTACGCGGGGTTCGACACCTGGGACTCCTGCACGCGCGCGCACCGGATCTTCGGGGTGGAGCGGGCGGTGCTGGTCAGTCAGGACTTCCACGTGCGGCGGGCGCTGGCACTCTGCCGGGCGGCCGGCATCGAGTCGTACGCGGTGGGCGTGCCGGAGGCGCGGGACCTCACCTGGCTGTACGGCGGGCTGCGGGAGATCCCGGGGGCGGGGAAGGCGGCGCTGAACGCCTGGCTGCGGCCGGACCCGCTCTTCCTCGGGCCCCGCGAGCCGGGCCTGCCGAAGGCGCTGGCTGACGCGGGGGCCGGTCCGGTGCGCGGGTAGGGCCCGCCACCGGGGGGGAGACGGCCGGGTTCGACCGTGCTGTCGGACCCGTGCGGCATGATCGGCGGGTGCGGTCACTGCCGAGCATCATCCACCTCGACATGGACGCCTTCTTCGCGGCGGTGGAGCAGGCGGCCAAGCCGAGCCTGCGCGGGAAGCCCGTGGTCGTCGGCGGGCTCGGCGGGCGGGGGGTGGTGTCCACGGCGTCCTACGAGGCGCGGAAGTTCGGGGTGCACTCGGCGATGCCGATGGCGCAGGCCCGTCGGCTCTGTCCGAACGCGGCCTTCCTGGCCGGTCGCTTCGAGGCCTACCGGCCGGTGAGCGAGCTGGTGATGGGGCTGCTGCGGGAGCTGTCCCCGCTGGTGCAGCCGCTCAGCCTGGACGAGGCCTTCGTCGACCTGGAGGCGGGTCCCTACGGTCCGCTGCTGGCGGAGGCGGAGCACCGGACGGGCGAGCGGCTGGTGCTGGCGCTGGCGGAGGACCTCCGCGCGGACATCCGGCGGCGGACCGGGCTGACGGCCTCGGTGGGCGCGGCCGGGTCCAAGCTGATGGCCAAGATCGCCTCCGAGCAGGCCAAACCGGACGGGCTGGTGATGATCGAGCCGGGCCAGGAGCGCGCGGTGCTCGGGCCGATGCCGGTCCGCGCACTGCCGGGGATCGGTCCGGCCACCGAGCAGGTGCTGCGCCGGTCGGGGCTGAACACGGTGGCCGATCTCGCCGAAGCGGGGGAGAACGAGCTGGTCCAGCTGCTGGGGAAGGCCCACGGGGCCGGCGTGTACCAGATGTCGACGGGGCTCGACGACCGGCCGGTGGTGGCCGACCAGGACGCCAAGTCGGTCTCGGTGGAGGACACCTACGAGGTGGACCTGGCCGATCGGGAGCGGATACTGCGCGAGGTGGGGGCACTGGCGGCGCGGTGCGTGCGGCGGCTGCGGGGTGCCGGGCGGTCGGGGCGGACGGTGGTGTTGAAGGTGCGGCGGTTCGACTTCTCGACGCTGACCCGCTCCGAGACGCTGCGCGGGCCGACGGACGACGAGACGGTGATCACCGAGACGGCGCGCCGGCTGGCCTCGCAGGTGGACATCACGGGTGGGGTGCGGTTGCTGGGCGTCGGAGTGTCGCAACTGGCCGACTACACGCAGGAGGACCTGTTCGCGCAGGCCGTCCGGGAGGAGGCGGAGGCTGCCGGGCACGAGGCCGGTGCGGACGAGGAGGCGGAGGCCGACCGCGCGGAGGAGGCGCCGGCCGTGCGGCGCTGGCTGCCCGGGCAGGACGTGCACCACGCCGAGTTCGGGCCGGGGTGGGTGCAGGGCAGCGGGGTGGGGCGGGTGACGGTGCGGTTCGAGACGCCGTGGAGCGGGCCGGGGCGGGTGCGGACCTTCGGGGTGGAGGATCCGGCGCTGGAGCCGGCCCCGCCGCTGCCGCTGGGCGGGAGCGAGCCGGGGCCGGAGCGCGCTGGTCCGGGGAGCGGAGGCCAGGGAAGCGGTGCGGACGGTGGTGGTGCGTCCGGACGGGCGGGGACCGAGGGCTGAGGGGCGGGGACCGAGGGCTGAGGGGCGGGGCCGGGGGACGGGGACGGCGCTGCCGGGCCGGGACATGAAGCGGCC
>NZ_JBHXKE010000469.1:0-2525 GCF_042722765.1 Kitasatospora sp. NPDC058406 | reverse complement strand
TCCCCCCCGGCCCCGCGCGCCGCCCCCGCCCCGCCGCCCCGGGGGCGCGGGGCGCGCCCGGGGGGACGGCCGCCCCGGGGGGGGGACCCGGGCCCGACCCCCGCGGCCGGGGGCCGCGGCGAACGGGGGGACCGGGGTGCTCCGAAGCGCCGTCCGTGGGGGACGGCGCTTCGGTACCCGCGCCGGCGACGGCGCTCCGGCCGGATTGTCAGTGGTGCCGGTCACGATGGAGGAGCGCGGATCACCCGGTCCGTGCGCTGCCTCGGAACGGGGGAGACCATGACCATCAGCCACCCTGAGCCCGTCACCGCCCGCCTCCACTCCGCCGCCGACCGACCGGCCGCCGACCGGCCCGCCGCCCACGGGCCGGCGACCGGCGCCGACGTGCACCCGGTGCTGCGCCGGGTCTCCGCTCCGCCCGCCGCCCTCGACCTGCTCGCCGACGCCCACCGGACCCTGACCCGTTCCCGTTCCCTGGAGGACCCGCTGGAGCGGTACGCCGCCGCGCACCTCGCGGCGCTGCGCACCGTCGCGGCGGTGCTGGCCGTCCGGGGGCGGCCCGAGAAGAACCCCCGGCGCCGCCGGGCGATCCGCAGCGCCTGGGAGGTGCTGCCCGAGGTCGCGCCCGAACTCGCCGAGTGGGCGGTGTACTTCGCGGCCGGTGCGCGCCGCCGGGCCGCCGCCGAGGCCGGCATCCGGGGCTCCGCCTCGGCCCGCGACGCCGACGACCTGATCCGCAACTCCGCCTTCTTCCTCCGTCTGGTCGAGCGGCTGCTCGGCCTGCACCCGACCCCGCCCGCCCCGCGCCTGCCGCTGGACGGTGCCGACGACCCGGGTGACGCCGGGTGACCGGCGTCGCGGGCGCGTCGTCCGCTCGGTCTAAGGTGGAGGCAACCTGATCGAATCTGCACGTGCCAAGGAGCCCCGCCTTGTACCCGACGCGTCCCCGCAGTGCCCTGCGTACCGCCGTGGTGTGGGAGGTGGTGCGGGCCGCCCTGGAGAAGCGGGCGGCCGAGCTGGACCAGCCGGTGCTGGACGTGGTGGACACCGGTGGCGGCACCGGCAACTTCGCGGTGCCGGTGGCCCGGCTCGGCCACCGGGTCACCGTGGTCGACCCGAGCCCGGACGCGCTGTTCGCGCTGGAGCGGCGGGCCGCCGAGGCCGGCGTGACCGACCTGGTCCGCGCCGTGCAGGGCGACACCCAGACGCTGCCCGAGCTGGTCGCGCCCGGCAGCGTCGACGCGGTGCTCTGCCACGGCGTGCTGGAGGTCGTGGACGACCCGGCGGACGCCCTCGGCAGTCTGGCCGGCACCCTGCGCCGGGGCGGCTTCGTGAGCCTGCTGGCCGCGAACCGGAACGGTGCGGTGCTCGCCCGGGCCCTCGGCGGCCACTTCGCCGAGGCCCGCGCGGTGCTGGCCGCCGACGACGGCCGCTGGGGCGACAGCGACCCGATGCCGCGCCGCTTCACCGGCGAGGAGCTGGACCGGCTGGCGGTCGGGGCGGGCCTGCGGGTCGAGTCCGTGCACGGGGTCCGGGTCTTCGCCGACCTGGTGCCCGGCGTCCTGGTGGACACCGAGCCGGGTGCCATGGAGGCGCTGCTCAAGCTGGAGGAGGCGGCCGCCGGGCAGCCCGCGTTCCACGCCGTGGCGACCCAGCTCCACCTGCTGGCCACCCTGGCCTGACCGGCCCGTCCGCCGCCGTTCGCCCGCGCACCGCCGCCGCGTCTCCCGGCCGTCTCCTCACCGTCTCCTCACGATCCCCCCAGGTCCGGGCCCATTCCATCGGATCGGGCACTTGTCCGGCGGCCTCCGCGTTGAGCACTGTGCAGCTGGGAGCCGCCGAAGTGGCCGGGCCCACGCGTGGTCGACCACTCCGGAACCGGCCGGTGGACCGTATGATCTGGGTAAAGCCGGAAAGCATGACAGCCGGAAGCGCGGGGCATATGGACGACACGGACCCGGGCCCCCGCACAGGCGTCCGACCGCGTGTTCTGAAGGCTGATTGGACGTGCCTCCCCGACCGGGGCGGCGGACCGGTCGCACCCGCGACCGACGAGTAGGAGGACTCCGTGCCGCTCTCGGAGCACGAGCAGCGACTGCTCGACCAGATGGAGCGAGCGCTGTATGCCGAAGATCCCAAATTCGCGTCGGCGCTTGAGGGAACCGGTCTGCGCACCTACACCCGTCGCCGGGTGTACCTGGCCGTCGGTGGCTTCGTGGTGGGCATCGGCCTGCTGATGGGCGGCATGGTCGTACCCAACCAGATCTGGGTCAGCGTGGTCGGGTTCCTGGTGATGCTGGGGTGCGCCGTCTTCGCCGTGACCGGCTGGCGCCGTGGGCCCGCCGGACAGACCCAGGGCGCCGGGCCGGCCGCGGCCCCGCGCCGCAAGGCAGGGATGATGGACCGGGTGGAGCAGCGCTGGCAGCGCCGGCGCGACGAGCAGACCGGCGGGTTCTGAGCCGGTCGTCCGGGGCCTGGTGAGGATCCGGACGGACGCACGGTACGCCGGACGAACGTGACGTTGG
>NZ_JBHXKE010000468.1:0-2541 GCF_042722765.1 Kitasatospora sp. NPDC058406 | reverse complement strand
CCCCCGGTCCCGGGGCCGGCCCGGCGACGCCTGCGGACTCTGTTGCTCATTTCGCTGAGGGGTGTTGGTCGGGTTCGGGATGATCACTCTGTGGGCTGCCTGGCGGTGGTGCGGCCCGGGGGCGGAGTGTCGATGCGGCCGCAGGGGCTGCCGGAGACTCCGGCGATGACGAGGCCCGGGCGGACGCCGCGCTCCTGGAGGCGCTCGGCGCGGTGGTGCTGCGCCAGCTCGGCCCGGACACCTACGGATTCGCCCACGTCCTCGGCAGCGACGCTCCCTCTCCTCGTCGCAGTTGACGACTGACGCTGCCACGATCGGCGCCACAACCGCTTGAAGGGGTATTCGGGCAGTTCCAGTAGCCGACTTCACCATTGTGGGTGTCGGACGAGGGGAACGGGAGATCCAGGTTGTCGTGAGTCTGGTAGGACATGGGCGGAGGCACCTTCGGGAGGAAGGCATGGCAGAGGTCGGCGCGGACAGTTCCGGTGTCGGTGCTGCATACGAGTGCCCGGGTGAAAGAACGGCCCGCCGCGGCCCGGCCCGCCGCGGGCCGGGCCGAAGTGGTGACAGTGAAGATCGCCGGCCCTGTGCCGAGGAGGGCAGCCGGCAGCGGTCCTTCTAGTAGACCGTCAGGGAACTCGCCCTGTCGTTGATCCCGGTCGGGACGTTGATGGGCGGGCCGTAGGCGCCGTACTGGCCCAGCAGGTTGCTGTAGTTGTCCCCGTCATACAGGCTCAGGGTTCCGCCGCTTCGGTTCCAGAGGGCGCTGATCCGGTTGTTCATGTCGTAGTTGGCGAGCTTGAAGGAGCCGGCCCAGGGCACCACCCACAGCAGGCCGCCGCCGTTGGAGTTCTGGAACACGCATGCCTGGCCGTGCAGGCAGTTGTCCCACGCGGTGATCGCGGACGGGCTGTCCACCGTGATCGGCCGGATCACCGCAGGGGTTCCGGAGCTGACGTTGGCGAGGGTTTCGGCCGAAGCCGCCCCCACCGTGGATGCGAACATCATGGCAGTCCCAGCCGCCGCGAGAGCGATTCGCTTACGCATCAGATTCCCTTTCCTCGTTCGAGCGTACGCACTGTGCGCACATGTCAAATGGAGAACCGGCCTCGCGTCGAAGCCGGCAAACCGGCGCCCGACGGGCGAGCCGATGTTTCAGAGCAGTTGCACGGACCTGCCGCTGCGCGGTGAGGTCCCCGGCTCGTCCGTCTCCCGGTGTGCGGAGCGCGCTGCGGCGCCCCGTGCATCAACAACCCTGTGGCGGCGGCGCATTGTCCGAAAGGGCCCTCTGGGCAGGACATTCAATCCGGACAATGATGCGGGTGCGGCGGGACGGGCCCGCCCAGGGGTGGCGGCATGGACGCGAGGCCGGAGGCGACGGGGTGCAGGGCCCGTCGGGGCAGGCCGGAGCGGTTGGTCGACGCACAGGCCGGCCCGGTGGAACGGTTCGCCTGGGGGCTGCGGCAGTCGCGTGACCGGGCGCTCCTGTCCGCTCCTGCCGGCGCTGTGTCGGTCCGTGCGGTTCCGGGTTGGCGACTACCCCGGTCCACCGGTGCGTGCGGCCACCGCTGGGACACGCGTCAGCGCACCCCGCCGCCCGCAGGGGTCAGCCATGAGGGGCCTCGTCCTGATCGGCGGCCTGGAGGGGGCTGTGCTGGGGGAGCGTGGGCAGGAGCCAACTGGTGCTGTCGTCCGTGGGCCGGGAGGGCGGTTCGCGGCGCGGGGCGCCGCGGTAGTTCATGTACATCTCGGCCAGGACACTGACCTTCGCGCAGAGCATCCACGGCTCGAACGGCTTGGCGATGAAGTCGATGGCCCCGGCGTCGTAGCCGCGCAGCAGGCTCTCGGGGTCCGCTCCGATCGCGGTGACGAAGATGATCGGGATGTTGCGGGTCTGGGCGCGGCGCTTGATGCGGGCTGCTGTCTCGTAGCCGTCCATGCCGGGCATCTGCACGTCCAGGATGATCACGGCGACGTCGTCGTGCTGGAGCAGCGCCCTCAGTGCGTCCGTGCCGGAGGCCACCGCCAGCACCTGGCAGTCGGCGGCGGTCAGGACCGCCTCCAGGGCGATCAGGTTCGCGGGCTGGTCGTCGACGATGAGGACCCGTGGGCTGTCCGCGCCCGCAGGGGCGGGGCGGGTCATCCTGGCGTGCTGCGGTTCCTCGCCGGCCTGCTGCTCGGCCACGACCAGTTGGCGCTCCAGGAGCTCGCAGCGTGCTTCCGCGGCGAGCCGGCGCCGATGGGACTCCTCCAGCTCGGCCGTCAGCCGCGCGACTTCCGCCTCCAGGCGCCGGCGCTCGCGCAGCAGTTCCTCGCGGTCCCCGGTGTGGAGGACCAGTTCGTCGCCCCGGGCCCGTTCGCGGGCCCAGTCGCTCTCCAGCTGGTTGAGGCGCAGCGCCAGATCGGCGATGCGCTGGTTCCTGTCGAGCAGGGCCTCGCCGAGGATGTCGCTGTGGGCGGTCGAGCGCCGGGAGAGCCGGTCGGCCTCGGCCAGCTGGAACTGGAGCTGCTGGAGGGCGTGGCTGACCGAGGCGCTGGTGC
>NZ_JBHXKE010000467.1:0-2546 GCF_042722765.1 Kitasatospora sp. NPDC058406 | reverse complement strand
TGGGCGGGTGAGGCGAGGTCGATGCGGTGGCCGTCGAGGACGACGTGGCCTTCGGTGGGTTGGTGGTCGCCGGTGAGGATTTTGAGGAGGGTGGACTTGCCGGCGCCGTTCTCTCCCATGAGGGCGGTGACCTGACAAGCGGGAAAGTCTCAGCGGTCAGGCCCCCACCTTGCGCGTACCGCATACCACCGGCATACCGCAGGGATCACTACCTGTCACCACCGACAACGGAACGAAAACCTCAGTAACCCGACATGCCAGGCGTCTCAGTCGAGACTGTCAAAGAGGGGTGCGGCGGCGTTCTGCCGCCATTGCTGCAGGTCGCACCAGCTGAGGCTGCCATGGCCGATCGGTCGGTCGTAGTTGGGGACTTCGTCGGGGCCTTGGAGGACCTCGACGTCGTTGTCGATGACGTCAGGAGTTGTCCAATCAGGTCTGCGATCGCGCCGTCGAGGAGTTGCCGGGGTGGTGGGTCGGCGTGACGTGACAGGTCGGGGCTTGGGATTCCGGCGTCGGGAGGATTGGCATCACGGGATCCGTGGCGGTGCTGGCGGTCGTGTCGGCCGGGTCGTCCTCGTGCAAGGCTCTCGTTTCGGCCTTGAGGATGCGCAGAGTTCTACCGAGCCCCCGTGCCGCATCAGGAAGCTTCTTCGAACCAAAGAGCAGCACGATCACGAGGATCATGACCACAACGTGCCAGGGCTCCAGGCCGTTGCGAAGCATGGCATCGACTCCTTCACTGTCAACCCGGGTGTAATTCTGCGCACTGCCGCTGAGGCCGGGATTGTCGCACCGCCCAAAGTGGCGGCTTGCGCGGAGGCGCCCACAACAGAATGGTATTGGATATACGAAGTTCCCGCGAGGGGTGCCGGTCATCTCCCGACGTCCTGCGGCCCACCGATGAATGGCGCGTCGGGTCCCAGCTGATCGCAGACGCCCGTGATGGGGGATTGGTACATCCCGGTCGACGCTCCGCGTGGCTTTCCCCGAAGTTCCCCATCGAGGCTCCGGCGCCTCTGTCGGCGGCTCCGGGCTCGTCGCCGGCCGATCGAGCCGAACATCTCGGGCATCTGCATCTTGAATGCCCGGCTTTGGCGGGTATTCTGCACAGCACGGCTGACGGCCGCGGACACGCTGAGCATAGGGGCGTGCAAACCAAGAGCTGCGAGTCCTGGCGTCACCCGTTGCCGACCTCCGCGCAACACGGGCACGCCCCACAGAGTGCTCCTGCACTCCTGAACCTGCCTCCGCAGTGGGCAGGCGTCCGATCCACCCTCCCCGCCCAGGGGTCGGGTAGGCGCCTCCCGTTCCCTCTCACCGACCACTGCGATCGACCGCCCAGCCCGCACCGCCAGGTCCACCCCCCGGTCCGGGCGCCTCCTCGAACCCTGTGGAGCCAGTACATGCGTGCACCTGACACCCCCGCGCTGCGACCGGCCACCTAACTGTGCAGCCATTCGCAGAACCCGACGGCAGCCTCCGGGGGCCGCGAAATGCTGAAGCGCCTCGCCGCTCGGCTCGGTCTGCCGGCTCCGGTGTTCTACCTGGACCAGGCCCACCCGTCCTCGAGAGGCCACCGGTCCCGGCCCCAATTCGCGGCGCTCGTCAGCGCCGTGCTCGACGGCAAGCACCAACTCCTGCTGGTGCCGGGGCCCGCGGGCCTTCTCCCGCGATGAACGCCGCGTCCGCCTGTCGGTCCGAGCGTCATGACGCTGCCGAGGCACGCCACCGCCGCATGGCGGGATCATCCGGCAACACTGGGTGGACACCCCGGACAGGCGCCGAGCCGCCGGAGGCCCCGTCGCGTGATCAGCGCTCTTCGCGAGGCGCGACGGAGAACTCCCCCTGCGGTGAGCCGCCTCGTGGCCGGCCGGTCGAGGAGGCAAGGCCGTGCCCGATTCGCCTCGCAGGGGAGCGTCGAGGCGGTGTCGCCCATGCCCCTTGAGTCCCCCGCCCCGCCCGACCCGGTGGCCCCGCACATCACAAGCCGGCTGACGAAGGGCCCCAGGGCGGAGCCAGTGGCCAAGTCTCGCAAAACCCGACGCAGTGGCCATCGGGCGGTGGACCTGACGCTGACGCACCATCGGGCGACAGGGGGGCGGCAGGCAGCTCCCAGCTCACCCCGGCGGAGCGCCCGGCGGCCGGCTGCAATCAGTTCGGGCGCCGGTGCGAGGCGCGACGCGCGACGAGAGGTCGGCCCGGCCGGCGGAGGGCCGGTCTCGACGAGAACACGAATCGGCAACACCACTGGCATTCTTTTAGTATATCGCATACGTTACGCCTCATGGCCTCACGTGTTACGGCGAGGGTTCACCACCCTGCCTCGAACCCGGACCGCGACACGGATCCGATCTCCCCCCTGCACACACTCGGCGCGGTCGACCCGCCCGCAGCCCCCGCACGAGGAGTTCCACCCATGGCACCACTGCGCCGCAGACTCGCCGCCCTCAGCCTGGCGTCCGCGTTCGCCCTCGCCGCCTCGGCCTGCGCCTCCGGCGGCGGGTCGTCGGAGTCCGCCGGGCCCACCACCGTCACGTTCTGGTCGA
>NZ_JBHXKE010000466.1:0-2546 GCF_042722765.1 Kitasatospora sp. NPDC058406 | reverse complement strand
CCCGCCCCGGCGAGGTACAGCTCGCCGGGGACGCCGACGGGCACCGGGTTCAGGTGCTCGTCCAGCACGTACGCCCGAGTCCCGAGGACGGTCCGCCCCAGCGACGGGCGGTCCGAGTCGGCGAACGCCTGGATCAGGGCGTCGACGGTGCACTCGGTGGGCCCGTACAGGTTGTACGCGGCGGTGGCGGGGGCCTCCCGCAGCCTGGTCCAGAGCGACTGGCCGACGGCCTCGCCGCCGAGCAGCAGCACCCGCGGCGCCGGCGCGCCCGGCGGGACCTCGCCCGGCAGGCCCCCGCCCGGCAGGAGCTCGTCCAACAGGCCCTCGTCCAGGAGCTGTTCGGCGTAGGACGGGGTGACGTTGACGACGTCGACGCCCGTCTGCCGGAGGTGGCGGACCAGCGCGGCGGGTTCGCGGCGCAGCTCGTCGTCGATCAGGTGCAGTTCGTGGCCGGCGACCATCCAGAGCAGGCTGTCCCAGGAGGCGTCGAAGCAGAGCGAGGCGGTCAGTGCGGCGCGGAGCCGGCCGTGCCGCCGCTCGACGTCGCCGAAGGTGTCGGCCCGGTGCGCGGCCAGCAGGGCGGCGATCGAGCCGTGGCTCACCACCACGCCCTTGGGGCGGCCGGTGGAACCGGAGGTGTAGATGACGTAGGCGGCGTCGGACGGCCCGACCCGGGCGGGGAGGGCGTCGGCGGGCTGCCCGGCCCACAGGTGCTCGTCGGTACGGAGCTGCGGGAAGCCGTCCAGGGCCTGCGGCAGCGGCCAGGCCGCGTCGGTGAGGACGACCGCCGGGCGGGCGTCGGCCAGCATGTGGGCGGTGCGGTCGAGGGGGTGGTCGGCGTCCAGCGGCAGGAAGGCGGCGCCGGCCTTGAGCACCGCGAGCCGGGCGACCACCGTGTCCGCCGACCGGGACAGGGCCAGCGCGACCAGCGACTCCGGGCCGAGGCCGGCCGCCGTCAGGCCGTGGGCGAGACGGTTGGCGCGGGCGTCGAGTTCGGCGTAGGTCAGCCGGGCGCCCCGGAAGACCAGGGCGGTGAGCTCCGGCGTGCGGGCCGCCCGGTCCTCGAAGACGGCCGGGACGAGCGGCCGGTCGGCGGGCGACGGCCGCGCGCCGCCGAGCAGTTCGGCGCGCTCGCCCTCGGCCAGCAGGTCGGCGCGGCCGATCCGCTGCCCCGGCCGCTCGACCACGGCCGCCAGCAGCCGGCCGAAGCGGGCGGCGATCGACTCGACCGTCTCGCGGTCGAACAGGTCGGTGGCGTAGTCCATCGCGCAGTCCAGTCCGGCGGGCGCGCCGTCGGGGCCGAAGAACTCCTCCAGCGTCACGTTCAGGTCGAACTTGGCGACTCCGGTGCCGGCCGGCAGCGACTCGGCCCGCAGGCCGGCCAGCTCCGGCTCGGCCTCCTCGGTGGACTGCAGGACCATCGCCACCTGGAAGAGCGGGTGGCGGGCCAGCGAACGGGCCGGGTTGAGCTCCTCGACCAGCCGCTCGAACGGCACGTCCTGGTGGGCGTAGGCGCCGAGGCCGGTCTCCCGGACCCGGCCGAGGAGTTCGGTGAAGGTCGGGTCGCCGGAGGTGTCGGTGCGCAGGACGAGCGTGTTGACGAAGAAGCCGACCAGGTCGTCCAGCGCCTCGTCCGAGCGGCCGGCGACGACCGAGCCGATCGGCACGTCGGTACCGGCGCCGAGCCGGGTGAGCAGGGCCGCCAGGCCCGCCTGGAGGGTCATGAACATCGTGACCCGGTGCTCGCGCGACAACGCGACCAGCGCCCGGTGCAGTTCGGCGTCGATCGGCAGGGCCACCCGGTCGCCGCGGTGATCGGCGCGGGCGCCGCGCGGGCGGTCCGCCGGGAGGGCCAGCTCCTCCGGGAGGTCTGCCAGGGTCTCGCGCCAGTAGGCGAGTTGACCGGCGGCGAGGCTCTCCGGGACGGTCTCGTCCCCGAGCAGGGCACGCTGCCACAGCGCGTAGTCGGCGTACTGGACGGGGAGTTGACGCCACCCGGGGGCCGAGCCGTCCCGGCGGGCGGCGTACGCCTCGGCGAGGTCGCGCAGCAGCGGGCCCATCGACCAGCCGTCCCCGGCGATGTGGTGCAGCGCCACCACCAGGACGTGGTCCCCGGGGGCGATCCGCAGCAGGGTGACGCGGACGGGCGGCTCGGCGGCCAGGTCGAAGGGGCGGCGGGCCGCCCGGTCGACCTCGGCGTCGACGGCCCCGGGCGCGCAGTCGAGGAGTTCGACCCGCAGGGGCGCCTCGGCGGGGGTGAGGATCCGCTGGTGGGGCTCACCGTCCTGCTCCGCGATGACGGTGCGCAGGCTCTCGTGCCGGGCCGCCAGGTCGCCGAGGGCCGCTTCGAGGGCGGTCGGGTCCAGTGCTCCGGTGAGGCGCAGCGCGAGCGGCATGTTGTAGAGGGCGCTCGGGCCCTCCATCCGGTCGATCAGCCAGAGCCGCTGCTGCGCGAAGGAGAGCGGCAGCCGCTCCGGGCGCTCGCCGGCCGTCAGGGCCGGCCGGGCGTCGGAGCCGTCCAGCCGCCGGTCCAGGCCCGCCACGGT
>NZ_JBHXKE010000465.1:0-2556 GCF_042722765.1 Kitasatospora sp. NPDC058406 | reverse complement strand
CGTCGGGTAGCCGGGGCCCATTGCTGGACCCCGGCCCCCTCAGAACCGGGCGTGCCCGCTTTCCAGGCACCACGGCTCAAGCAAGCCCCGAGGACGACGAGGTTTCCGCGTCGGCGTCATGGCTGGTGCACCGTCTTTCCAGCAAGGTTCTGCCGTCGGCAGTGCGTGTGGAGAAGTCGGTAGAAGGTCCGGTCCTGGCCGTCGACCTGTTCGACGATGTGCTGTTTGGCCAGCACCCGCCGGACGGTCATGAACCACTGTTCCCACTCGCGTGGGCTGCGCGGCTCGTGTTCGGCGTGCAGCAGGAACTCCCCGCATGCGGGACAGCGTCCGCCTTGGCTTCGCAGAAGCCGGGCGGTGTGCTCGTCCACGGGCGGGGCCTTCTTCTTGCGCCGCCGTTCGGCCCAGTACTCGGCCAGGGCGGGGTCATCCGGAGAAGCTCCGCCGAGGACCGGGACGTGCCGGACGATCTTCGTCCAGGCGAACTTGGTGAGGTAGGCGCCGCTGTCGCGGTCACCGAACACCCACCGGTCCTGCCGGGACTTGTGGAACTTGCCGAAGTACCGGGTCGCGACCCAGCCCCTCGACTTGTTCGGATGCGAGCGTCTGGCCCACCGGTAGGTGAGGTGCCAGACGTGGTGGTCCAGGCCGGTGAAGACCCGGCCGGAGACCACGCTCCGGTAGTAGGCCGACCATCCCCGGACGACCGGGTTGAGCCGGAACACCACCGCGGCCGCGTTCGCGCCGTGCATGGAGCGCACGTCGGCGGTGAGCCGCTTCCGGAGCCGCTTGACCGACTCCTTGCTGGGAGTGATGAGCAGTTTTCCGCTGCCCTGCCGATCGACTCGGCGGCGGATGTCGAAGCCCAGGAACGAGAGCCCGTCCTCAACGTGGACGATGCGTGTCTTGTCCTCGTTGAAGCGGAGCCCCCTGGGCTCCAGCCACGCCGTGAGATTGGCCTTGACCTGCTCGGCCTGTTCACGGCTGTGGCACATCGCCACGTAATCGTCGGCGTATCTGACCAGCACAGGGCATCCCTTGACCGTCTCAGCGTCACTGCGGACGCTGGGCCGGTAGCGGACCCCTGCCGCGTGCTCCATTCCGTGCAGGGCCACGTTCAGCAGCACGGGGCTGATCACGCCGCCTTGGGGAGTTCCCTCCCCTGTCGGTGTGAACTCGCCGGACTCGATGACGCCGGCCTTCAGCCAGGCGCGGACCATGCCCCGTGCGGGGAAGGTTCCGAGACTGTTGAGAAGGTGATCGTGGTCGATCCGGTCGAATGCCCCGGCCAGGTCCGCGTCCAGGATCCATCGGCGCTTGCTGCGGTTGCCGCAGAGCGTCTTGAAGATGACCTCGATCGCGTCGTGGCAGCCCCGTCCGGGCCGAAATCCGTAGGACCTCGGCTCGAACCGGGCCTCCCACTCGGGTTCCAGGGCGTTCTTCACGCGTGCTTGCTGCACGCGGTCCGCGAGCACCGGAATCCCCAGGGGGCGCTGTTTCCCGTTCGCCTTCGGGATGAAGACCCGCTTGACCGGCAGGACGTTGAGGGGCGAGGCATGGCGGTGCAACCGCTCCGCCAGCTCCCCTCGATCGCGGGAGGTCAAAGCGACCTCTCCGTCGACGCCCGCCGTCTTGCGGCCAGCATTGCGCTGCGTGACCTGCCGCACGCTGACCAGCGTGTTGCTTCGGCTCCGCAGCATCAGCTTCTGCAGATTGCGGACCTTCTTGAGGTCCCCTTCCTTCGTCGCCTTGAAGATCCTCTGCCTCAGTCGCCGTACGTGGTCCTCGTGAGTGCGCCAGCTGATGGCGTCCCAGTCGGGGGCCGCGTCCTCCGGTCCGTTCACTCCGAGGGCCGCCATCGCGAGAGCGAATGCGTATGCCGTCATCTGTGTCCAACTTGCCCTTCGGCTCCGGTACTTCAGCTTTGGTACATCAAAGGCTCACCCGGTCCACGTCAGCTCCCTTTCGGGCCAGGCAGTTGCCTGTATCCGGCCGGTTATGCGAGACGACCGCGAAGGGTGCGGCCATGTTGTCCCGGTTTCCCGTCGTCTTTCGGCGTACCGGCATTGGCTTCTTGGACCGTCCTGCTCCCGCCGGGGAGTTGGGCCTCCCTCACGGTCGGCTTACCGGGACACGTCCCGGACCCCGACGGGGTTGTCACGTTCCGCATGGCCGAGATCCGGCCGGGGTGGGCGCTCTCTGCACCCCGGGGCGGCGGTGTTCGCACGGCTGGTTCCTAGTCACCAGCCGCCGCCTGCCGTTTCGCAACGGCCAGCCCTGCCCCCAGCGGTTCATCCCATCTCCGGGGGTATCGATGTCGAGGCATCAACGAGAGTTCGCGTCTGCTCACCCGTCCGGCCTTCCCCTTGCCTGTAGCCCCCGGATGGAGCGGGAGCCCTTGGGCGTCTTCCCTGAGCTTCGCACCCTGCCGTTACCAGCAACGCACGTCAGAGCGGGGACGGATCTGTGAACACTTGTCCGGAGCTACGCTGCTGTCATCGGTCTCAGCCCTCCAATCAGCGTGCTCGCTCGAACCATGCGACTTCGTGTCGCACC
>NZ_JBHXKE010000464.1:0-2648 GCF_042722765.1 Kitasatospora sp. NPDC058406 | reverse complement strand
GCCCGGGGCTGACCGGTCGGGCCGGTCAGCCCGGGCAGTCCGGTCGGCCGGATCAGCCCGTCTGAGTCACGCCCGTGACGGACGGCACCGCACCCGCCGGGGTCTCGGCCGCAGCCCCGGCCTGGGCCGGAACCGGCTTGCCGAACATCGTGCAGATCACCGCCGTCCGGAGCGCCCGGTCGGCCTCCAGCAGCCGCTGATCGGCACCGAACTCGAACAGGAACTCCGTCGGGACGAGCACGGTGGAGGTGCGCCCACCGGTCCCGTCGGTGAGGTTGCCGCTGCTGTACCCGGTGATCCCCCCGCCGTGGCCCCAGACCGTGCCGCACGGGGTGGCCCCTGTCTCGATGCCCAGCCCGTACCCGGCTCCCTCCGGATCCTCCGGATCCATCGGCACGGTGGTGCGCAGCTCTTCGAGCTGGGCCGCCGGCAGGAGCCTGCCGGACATCAGCGCCGTGTAGAAGCGGGACCAGTCCTGCGCCGTGGAGACCACCGCCCCGGCGGCTCCGCCCCAGCTCGGGTTGTTACCGGAGGTGTCGACGTGGCCGTCCCGGCCCGGCCCGGCGACCACCCGGAACTCGGCGGGCACGCCGGCCGGCATGTGGGCGGCGTCCGGTTCGTACCCGCGGGCGTACCGGCCGCGCCAGCGGGAGTCCGTGGCGAGGTAGGTGTGCCACAGGCCCAGCGGCCGGGCGATCCGGTCACGGATCAGGTCGGCCGGGCTCGCGCCGGTGACCGCTTCGAGGACGGCGCCGACCGCGGCGTAGTTCGTGTTGCTGTAGGACCACTTCGCGCCGGGGGCGAACAGCGGCTCGTGCCGTACGCCCAGGGCGAGCAGTTCCGTGGAGGTCCACCGCCGCCGGTCCTGGCCGAGGATCGAGCCCAGGACGGC
Source organism: Kitasatospora sp. NPDC058406 (assembly GCF_042722765.1). Taxonomy (NCBI): domain Bacteria; kingdom Bacillati; phylum Actinomycetota; class Actinomycetes; order Kitasatosporales; family Streptomycetaceae; genus Kitasatospora; species Kitasatospora sp. NPDC058406. The sequence goes on along the minus strand of NZ_JBHXKE010000464.1, from coordinate 1,756 downwards.
GCCGTCCTCGGTGTAGTCGAAGAGGCCGCTGGTGTGGTTCAGCAGCATCCGCAGCGTGATCGCCGCGCCGTTCGGGACCCGGCCCGGCAGCCACTTCTCCACCGGGTCGGTCAGGGCGAGCCTGCTCTCGGCGACCAGTTGCAGCACGATCGTGGCGATCATGGTCTTGGTGTTGGAGCCCATCCGGAACTCGTCGCCGGCCCTGAGCCGCTGGTCCCGCGCGGCCCACGGGGCCTGCTCGACGATCTCGACGGGCCGGCCGCGGCCGTCGTCCACCCGGACGATCACCCCCGGCGCTCCCGCCGCCACGAGCTGCCGCGCCAGTTCCGTCAACCGGGCCCGCTGCGACTCGGCGCCCTCCTCGACCACCACCGGTGCCGGTGCGGGAGCCGCGACCGCGGGCGCCGCCAACCCCATGGCCAGACCCGACACCGTCACCACCGCCGGCACCGTCCGCCGCCAGCGCGACCACGCCGTTCTCCCCGCCGGGGCCGGACGCCCCGGCGGGGACGCCTGCCGGGACACCGAGTGCTGCTGGGACATGGAACCGTCCTCCTCGTTCTGGCTCTGCTGGAACGGCCCCAGCCTCCGCCCGGCCGCTGGCAAGCCGCGCACAACACGCTGGCAGGCGGCCGGCCGCGGGCGCACCGGTTCCCGGCACCCGGTGCCGGGCCCCGTTCCCGGGTCGCGGCGGTGACCCCGGGCGGGTTCCGGTGACCCCGGGTGGTTGTCGGGGCGGCCCGCGGCGGCGTCCCCGCAGCCCTGGCATGTCGCAGCCGGTAGCGGTTCACTGGTAGTGAGCAGGGCAGGAGACGGAGGCCCGGCGATGGACTGTCCTCACCCGATCGGGTTCCACGCGGAGGTCCGCACGCAGTACGCCGCCGCAGGAGCGGACGTGGCCAGGCTGGTGCGAGCCGTTCCGGACGACCGGTGGAGAGCGCCGACCCCCTGCCGCGACTGGGACGTGCGCACGCTGGTGAACCACCTAGCCGCTCAGCACCTCTGGGTCTGCCAGGCGGTGGCGGGCTACACCCCGGAGCAGATCGGCCGCCGTTTCGAGGGGGACGTGCTGGGCCGCAACCCCCTCGGCGTCTGGACGATGGCCGTCGACAGCGCCGTGCGCGCACTCGCCGAACCCGGCGCACCCGACCTCCTCGTGCACCTGCCGTACGGGATGCGGGACGCCGGCGGTTACGTCCGTGAGCTCACCGCCGAGACCGTCGTGCACGGCTGGGACCTGGCCCGCGCGCTGGGCGAGACCGGACGGATGCCCCGGGACGCCGCCCGGTACGCGCTCGCCGAGTTCCGGAGCTACCGCGACCCGGCGGGCACCGGCCGGTTCGACCCGCCCCGCACCGCCCCTCCTGGTGCCGACTCCCAGGAGCTGCTGCTGGCCCTCACCGGCCGCGACCCGGGCTGGTCCGCCGACCGGATCTGAGCGGACGGCGGTCGCGCGGGTCGCGGCCCTCTGCGGCCCCCAACAGGTACGACGGCCCGTTCACCCCCTCCCCACCGATCCGGCGGTTCCCGTTCAGGGGCCGCCGGTCGTTCGTGCTGCCCCGCCCCGCGTGCGTGCGACGGGCTTCGGACGGCCCGGTGACCTCGCCGAAGCGCCGGAACGCCCCTCTTTCCTGCCGTTCCGGTTCCTCCGCGGCCACGCAGGGTGAGGGCTGTGGTGCGGGCCACCCGGAGGCGGGTGACCCGCCACCCTTTCCACCACCCCCGGCAGAGACACCGTCACCCACCGTCGACCATG
>NZ_JBHXKE010000463.1:0-2676 GCF_042722765.1 Kitasatospora sp. NPDC058406 | reverse complement strand
GCTCCCCGCTGCACCGGGGAGCCGCCGGGCGGAGACTGGGGGTGGATCCTGCCCCCGAGGCTGGGAGAGCCATGCTGCTCGGACTCACCACCGCCCTGGTCGCCACCGTCTGCTTCGGCTTCGGGTCGGTCTTCCAGGCACGCGGCGCGCGGGAGGCGCCGAAGGCGGACCGGGTGCAGGTCGGGCTGCTGGCCGCGCTGCTCCGCTCCTGGCAGTTCCTGCTCGGTACCGGTCTGGACGTCGCCGGCTTCGCGCTGAGCATCGTCGCGCTGCGCACGCTGCCGCTGTTCCTGGTCCAGGCGGTCACCAACGCCAGCCTCGCCGTCACCGCCCTGGCCGCCGCCCGCCTGCTCGGCGCCCGGCTGCGCCGGAGCGACCTGCTGGGCGTCGCCGCCGTGGTGGCCGGCCTCACCCTGCTCGCGCTGGGCTCCGGGAGCGAGGGCCGCGACCACGCCCCGGCCGTGTTCCACTGGGCGCTGCTCGCCACGACGGCGCTGATGCTGCTGCTCACCCTCGTCCTCGCCCGCCGGAGCGGCAACGCCGCGGCGGCCGGTCTCGGCCTGCTCGCCGGGGTCGGCTTCGGCGTGACGAGCCTGGCGGTCCGGGTCCTCGACGTCTCCGGGCCGCTCACCGTGTTCACCGATCCGGCGGGGTACGCGCTGGCCGTCGGCGGTCTCGGCGGGTACCTCGCCTACGCGCTGGCGTTGCAGCGGGGCACGGTGACCGCCGCCACCGCCGCCGGCACGATCTCCGAGACCTTCGGCCCGGCGCTGGTCGGGGTGGCGGCCCTCGGTGACGCGGCCCGGCCCGGTTACGCCTGGTGCGCGCTGACCGGCTTCGCGGTCGCGGTCGGGGGCACCGTCGTGCTGTCCCGCTTCGGCGAGGTCGAGGCCGAGCTGGGACCGGCCCCGACCGGCGACGGCGCCCGGACGGACCCCGCGCCGGGCCGTGCCCCCGCGCCGGGCCCGGTCGCCCGGACGGCTCCGTCGTGCGAAGGTGGCATGCCGGACAAAAAGGACGGCCAGGTGCGCTCAGAGCGGCAGGTGCCATGACGACGGACGAAGCCCCGCCACCCTCGCGGCGGAAACGGCCCCGCCCCGCCGACGACCCGCCGGTCGTCCTGATCACCGGAGCCTCCTCCGGTATCGGCGCGGCCACTGCCGGCCGCCTCGCCGCGGCCGGCTGGCGCCTGCTGCTCTCCGGCACCGACCGCTCCCGGCTGGACGCGGTCGCCGACCGCACCGGCGGGCTGCCGCTCCCCGAGGACCTCGCCAAGCCCGACGGCGCGCAGCGCCTCGCCGAGGCGGCCGTCGCCTCGGCCGGGCGGGTGGACGCCGTGATCGCCGGCGCGGGCCTGGGCTGGCGCGGTCCCTTCGCCCGGACCCCGGTCGACACCCTGGACCGGATGCTGGAGGTCAACCTGGCCGCCCCGCTGCGGCTGACCCGGCTCCTCCTGCCCGGCATGCTGGAGCGCGACCGGGGGCGGATCGTCCTGATCGGCTCGATGGCCGGCCAGGTCGGGGTCCGCGACGAGGCGGCGTACGCGGCGACCAAGGCCGGGCTGACCATGTTCGCCGAGAGCCTCTGGTACGAGCTCCGGGGCACCGGCGTCGGTGTCCGGCTGGTCCTCCCGGGCGCGGTGGACACCCCGTTCTTCGCCAAGCGCGGCACGCCGTACCAGCGCGAACGCCCCCGCCCGGTCAGCCCGGAGCGGGTGGCCGGCATCGTCGTCGACGCCGTCACCACCGCCCGCGACCGGGTCTTCGTGCCGCGCTGGCTGGGCTACCCGGCCCGGATCCACGGCGTCGCCCCGGGCGTGTTCCGGCGGATGGCGTCCCGGTTCGGCTAGGCGCCGGTGGGCCGGGGTCGGGCCCGGGGGAGCGGCACGAGCGGCCGGCCGGGTGGGCCCGGGGCCCGGGCGCTCGGCGGCGCCGCGCTGGTCGCCGCCGGTGCCGAACTCCTCCACCTCGCCCCGGCCGCCGTGCGGCTGCCGCCGGTCCGGCGCCTCGCGGCCCGGCGCACCGCCGGGTACGGCGACCCCCGGCACGTCGCGCTGACCTTCGACGACGGGCCCGACCCGCGCGGTACCCCGGAGATCCTCGACGCCCTCGACGCGCTGGGCCTGCGCGCCACCTTCTTCCTGCTGGGCACGATGCTGGAACGCGCGCCCGGACTCGGCCGCGAGCTGGTGACCCGTGGCCACGAGGTCGCCGTCCACGGGTGGTGCCACCGGCGCCAGTGGTACCCGGACCCCGCCCGTGACCTGCGCGAACTGCGCCGCGTCACCGAGGCGGTCACCGATCTCTGCGGCGCCCGCCCGTCCTGGTACCGGCCGCCGTACGGTGTGCTGGCCGCCGGTCAGGCCCTCGCCGCCCACCGCCTGGGCCTGCGGACCGTGCTGTGGACCACTTGGGGCCGGGACTGGGTCGCCGGTGCCACCGGCGGCTCCGTCTACGGCACCGCCCGGGCGGGTCTCACCGGGGGTGCCACCCTCCTCCTGCACGACTCCGACTGCACCTCGGCCCCCGGTTCCTGGCGCGCGACGCTCGACGCGCTCCCCCTGATCGCCGACCACTGCCGCGACCGTGCGCTCCGGCTGGGCCCGCTCCGCGACCACGGCGTTCCGGCCCCCGGCCCCGGGGGGCGCCACGGTTCGACGGCGGCGCCCCCCGGGAC
>NZ_JBHXKE010000462.1:0-2794 GCF_042722765.1 Kitasatospora sp. NPDC058406 | reverse complement strand
ACCATGTACCTCGCGCCGCTGAACGTCACCACCGGCATCGTGGTCCTCTTCCTCACCGGCTTCTTCGTCTACGGCCCGCAGTCCTCGTTCTGGGCCCTCTGCCCCGACATCGCCGGCAAGCGGATGGCCGGCACCGCCACCGGCGCCGTCAACTGCTTCGCCTACCTCTTCGCCGGAACCGCCGAGCCCTTCATCGGCGGCCTGATGGACAGCACCGGCAGCACCGACCTCATCTTCTTCTTCGTGGCCGGGTGCTGCGTGTGCAGCGCGCTCGTCGCCCTCACGATCCGACGCTAGTGTCCTGCGCCGGAGGTCCGTCGGCAGAACCGGGCGAGGGAGTCGAGGATCTCGTCAGCGGTCTTGGTCCAGGTCAACGGCGTGGGGTCCTCGTTCCAGCGCTTGACCCACGTGCGGATGTCACGTTCGAGGGCTTGGACGTTCTTGTGGGATCCGCGGCGGATCATCTGGTCGGTGAGGAAGCCGAACCAGCGCTCGCCCTGGTTGATCCACGAGGAGCCGGTCCGGGTGAAGTGCATGTGGAACCCGGGGTGTTGGGCCGGTCACGTGCGGATCGCCGGAGTCTTGTGGGTTCCGTAGTTGGAGCAGATCAGGTGAATGTCGAGCCCCGCGGGAACCTCCTGGTCGATCTTGACGAGGAACCTCCTGAACTCCGCCGGTACCGAAGAAGACGACCCGGCTCCGGCTCCCCGCCCCGGCGGCCGCCACCACCGAGACGGCGCCCGCCAAGCGAGCCGCGCGCAAACCGCGCGAGACCACCGAGGTGACGGCCGAGGCCGCCCCGTCGGCCGAGAGCACGCCGAAGGCGCGGAGCACGAGGAGACCGCCGCGAAGAAGACGGCTTCGCCGGCTCCGGAAGCGCCGGCGCCGGCGAAGCGACCCCGGGGATCTCTGACGGTGTGCCGCCCTGACCGCGGTCGGCAAGCCGCTGCGCGCGGGCGAGGTCTCCGCGGCTCTCGGCTCTGACAGCACCGACGACAACGTCCGCGCGCTTCTGGAACGGCTCGTCAAGGCGGGCCGGGCGCAGCGCGCGGGCCGTGGTCTGTTCGAGGTGCTGCCGACGAGCTGACGTCGCGGGCCTTTTGGTCGGACCACCGTGTCGTGGTTGGCCTTTCGGGGCTGGTCGGTTTCGTTCCACATGCGCACCCGGCCGGTCGCCGACGCCCTGGCGGCCGCCGTGGCGACCCGTGGCGACCAGGTCGACGGCGTGATCTTGCACTCGGACAGGAGGTCCCAGTACGGGTTGGCCGAGTTCGCCGGACTCTGCCGGCGCCACGGGATCCGGCGGAGCACGGGAAAGGTCGGCTCCAGCTACGACAACGCCGCCGCGGAGAGCTTCCTCGCTTCGCTGAAACGCCACTTCACGCTCGGCCATCTCAGCCCGGTCCAGTTCGAACAGCAGATAGCGGCGTTCCGTAGGATCACGCTCGTCGCATGAGACTCCGGCGTCCACATCCCGGGGGAAGGCTCACGACCTCGAACCACCTGATCGGGTTCACGCTGGACGGTCGACTCGTCACGTACCTGCTCGGACTGATCAGGGTCCACGACCTGACGAACGGATCCTTCGCCACGCTGGCGGTTGGGGGAGGATTTCAACGAGGAGATCACCGGCACCACGACCTACTTCGCGGCGGACCAGCAGCTGGTGATCGACAACAAGGCAGGCCGTCGGTCGTTCGACCTCCGCGCTGAAGGCCAGTTCCGTACGCCCTGTTGCTGGGTGACGGGGTACCAGCCGGTGCTGGTGCGGCCTTCGGGGCAGGTGGTGACCTGGCGGGTGTTCCAGTCGACGCGGAACGCGGCCCGCAGGAACTCTGGAGCTGCTGTGGCTCGTGCGGCGGAACCGCTGAGCCCAAGAGCTTGGTAAGGACCCTTGACAGTCGGGTGGTCCAGACCACCAGTATTGGTCCAGGCCAGAGTGCTTCAGGTCGCCGAAGTCCCCACCTTCGAAGGGAGCGCGGTCCATGGCCGGACCCGTTCGCGCACCACTCCGAGCCCTGCTCGCCGGAGCCGTCACCGCCGCCGCCATAGCCGGCGTGGCGCTCACCGGCACAGGCACCGGCACCGCCCGTGCGGCGGGCACCCCACTGCCCGCCCAGGTCTTCGCCCCGTACGTCGAGGCCCGGGCTGGCGACAGCCTGTCCAAGCTCGCCTCGCAGCCGGGTGACAAGTACCCGACGATGGCCTTCCTCCAAGCCGCCGCCACTGCCTCCTCCTCATCGCCCTCCCCATCGCCCTCCGCGTCGAGTGTCCAGGTGCCCGCCATCCAGGTGCAGGTCAGCCCGTCCTCGGGCACGGTGACCGCCGGCTCGTCGACCACCGCGACCGTGAGCACGGCCATCATCAACAACGGCTCGAACACGTCCATCGCGATGACGGTCAGCGGAGCTCCTGTGGGGGTCACCGCCTCGGTCAGCCCGTCCTCGGTCAACGGGAGCTCCAGCGCCGCCCTGTCGGTGTCGACCCTGTCCACCGTCGTCCCCGGCACCTACACGCTGACGGTCAAGGGCACGCTGACCGGCACCTCGGCCACGTCCTCCGCGACCTACACGCTCACCGTGACCGGCACCGCCCCGGCGTGCTCCACCGCCTCCTGGGTCGGCGCACAGGTCTACACCGGTGGCAACACCGTCTCGTGGACGGGCCACCAGTGGAGCGCCAAGTGGTGGACGCTGGGCGAGGAGCCCGGCACCACCGGTCAGTGGGGCGTCTGGCAGGACCTCGGTACCTGCTGATCCGCACGCGTCGCCGGGCCGGCCCCCGGTCCCGGGGC
>NZ_JBHXKE010000461.1:0-2799 GCF_042722765.1 Kitasatospora sp. NPDC058406 | reverse complement strand
GACCTAACCTCGCGCTCCGTCTTCCCCCCCCCGGCGGACCGCGGGCGGAGGGGGGCGGTGCCACCCGGGCCGGCCGCGCACCCGCGGCCCGACCCCTCGTGCGGGGGTCGCGCCGCAGGAGCGACGGCTCAGAGGGCGCCGGTGTACTCCTGGATCCAGGGTCGCCAGGACGCCAGGTCCGTGTAGATGGCGCCGCCGACTCCGCAGGTGTCGCTGTCGGTGCCACTGCGGCTCGTGGCGCCGGCCAGTTCGCGCCGGCCGTTACGGGTGATCAGGGCCGGGCCTCCGGAGTCGCCGTAACAGGCGGTGGCGGAGGTGGTGCCCGCGATGCACAGCTCGCGGCTGTTCACCATGTCACTGCAGGAGCTGTCGGGCAGCACCTTGGTGTCGAGCTGCTTGAGGTAGCGGGGCGCGGAGGTGGAGCAGCCGCTCTGCGGGCAGGTCTGCCCCCAGCCGAGCAGCCGGGTGGCGGAGCCGTCGGGCGGGGTGGTGGAGGTGATCGGCACGGGCGTGTTGGTGACCCTGCTGCTGAGGCGCAGGAGGGCTATGTCCTGGCCTGCCATGCTCTGGTCGTCGGAGGGGCGGACGATCCGCGAGACCCCGGTCAGGGTGCCGCCGCCGAGGTGGTCGTTGGAGCCGATCCGGATGCGCAGGGCGGAGGGCTGGAGCGGGCCGCTGCGGCCGTAGGTGCAGTGCAGGGCCGTGACCATCCACTCGGGCGAGATGAGCGAGGCGCCGCAGTAGTGGCCGCCGTTGACCTGGATGGATCCCATGAACGAGTAGGTGGAGGTGGCCTGTTCGCCGCCGACGATGGGGGTCGGGGCGGCCGCGGCGGTGCCGATGAACGCCGGTGCGGTGATGACCAGGCCGAGGGCGATTCCCGCGGCGGACAGGGGTCGGGAAAGGCGCATGGGGGTTCCTTCGGGTGAGGGGTGTCGGGGGAGCGGAGGGGGAGGGCCGGACACCCGATTCGGGTTGTCGGTGGCCCATCAACCTGCCGTTCACAGGAGTATGTGAGCGGCGGCACCGGCCGCGCCAATGTCAGCGGCCCATAACATCCGGGGGTGCGGGCGCAGGCTTCGGCAGGTCGGACGGGGCGGCACTCCCCGGCTCAGGCGGCACGCGGTCGTCGCCGTGGCAGGGCGTCACCGCGCGCCGCTACGACCGCGAGGCCGGCCCCGGCCCCGGCCCCGGCCCCGCGAACGGCGACGACCAGGGTTCACGCACCCGCAACCCCGGGGACGCCCTGCGGCCACCCGTCGAGACGGGAGTGATGGATGGATGTGCGCCAGCAGTGATCGCTTTCAGCCGTCGAGCCGCAGGAGAACCATGAGCACCGGCCCCGTCCCCGCGCCCGTCCCCCCGCGCCGCAGCCCGGGCCGCAGCGCGCTCGCCGCCGCGGCGGCCGGCATGCTCGCGCTGGGCGGGCTGGCGGGTCTCGCCACCCCGGCCGGAGCGGCTGCCGCCGGCGTGGCCACCGCCCCGGCGGGCCCGGCCGGCGCGACGGCGCCGGGAGGGGCGGCGGCGCGGGGAGGGGCGTCGGGGGCCCGGCCGGGCGACCTGCTGGACGTGACCCTGGACCAGGTGCGCCCCACCCAGCCCTCGGTCGGCTACGACGAGGTGTACTACAAACTCGGCCGCTACACCTCTCCCAAGGACGAGCTGAACGGCGCCGCCAACAAGCGCTTCGACGACTGGTGCGAGACCAACGGCCAGGGCGTGGCCGCCACGGTGCTGCCGGGCGCGCGGCTCGCCGACCCGGCGACGTTCACCTGCACCGTCCCGCTGGGCCAGGAGACCGAGGCGAGTCGCGCGGAGATGAAGACCGTCGTGGTGGGCCCGGGCGGCGCGCTCTACCTGACCGACGGCCACCACACGCTGACCTCCTTCCTGGAGGCCCCGGACGGCGGGCCGGAGCTGCACCTGCGCCTCATCGTCCAGGCCAACCTCAGCGACCTGCCCCCGGCCGCCTTCTGGCAGGAGATGCGGGCCCGCAACTGGGTCCGCCTGATCGACGAGCAGAACCGGCCGATCACCGTCGAGCAGCTGCCGCAGCACCTGGGCCTGGCGTACTTCCACGACGACCCGTACCGCAGCCTGGTCTACTTCACCCGGGACATCGGCTACTCGGTGCCGGACGGCGCGGCCGAGTACCTGGAGTTCCTCTGGGGCGACTGGCTCCGCGGCCAGGGCATCGGCCTGCCCGGCTCGTACAGCACGACCGACCGCACCTCGTACCTGGCCGCGGTCCGGACGGCCTCCCAGGCCATGTCGGCCGTGCCGGGGGACACGGTGATCACCGAAGGCCGCACGGCGGACGAGCTGGGCCGGCTGAACCCGTGGAACGCGGGCAAGAAGCCCACCGGCGGCGAGTTCGGCAAGCTGAGCGCCCCGATCACCGAGGCCAAGCCCGGCAAGCTCGCCTACGCCCTGGACTTCCGTGCCAAGGTTCCGACCGGTCCGGCCTGCACCGAGACCGTGACCGGCCGACACACCGGGCCGCTGGTCGTCTCGCGCGGCACCACCTGCCTGACCGGCGCCCGGCAGACCGGGCCCGTCGTGGTCCGCGCGGGAGCGAGCCTGGTGGTCAAGGGCTCGGACATCACCGGCCCGGTCCAGGCGGTGGGCGCGGGCACGGTGCAGCTCTGCGGCACCGTCCTGACCGGCCCGCTGAGCGTGGTGAACACCCGTGACCACCTCACCCTGGCCGCTCCGGGCTGCACCCCGAACACCCTGAACGGCCCGGTCCAGCTCGTCGGGAACCCGACCTCCTGAACCCGGTGGCACCTCCGGCCGCCG
>NZ_JBHXKE010000460.1:0-2823 GCF_042722765.1 Kitasatospora sp. NPDC058406 | reverse complement strand
GCTCGCCTTGCCGCGGCGGATGACGTTGGCGTAGAGGTCGTGGGCGAAGGAGGCGAAGGAGGCGAGGGTGAGTCCGGCCGCAGTTTCTCGGCGGTGGTCGGCTGGCGCCCGGGGCCAACTCTCTTCTGAGGGATCGAGTCCCGGGGGTTGTCACTGACTCACCGGCACCGGCTGATCACCGCCGAGGAGAAAAGTAAGGGCCCCAGCACCGACCCGGCCCGGTCACCACTGACACAGCTTTAGAACGAGCTGTCGTTCCGAGAAGCAGCCGGATGTCCCAGCACCTGTCCCAACCCGAGCACCGAGGGGCGCACAACAGGACTGTCCCGGCCCGCGGGAACAGCGGGCACCGGGCCGGGAACGCCCGGAGTTCGAGGCGCGGGAGGAGGACGAGGCTCAAGTTCCTTGGTGTTCCTGCCCGCTGGGAGCTCCCCCAGACGGATCGGAACAGGTATCCGAGCAGGTAGTTCGACGCTACCCCGAGCTCCCGGCGGGGCCAAGACTCGGATACACCCAACACGGGGACCGCGTACGGGGCCCGGCGACTGCGCCTCGGCTCCCTACCCGGATCAGCCGTTCTCCTCCGTTCACCAGCATCGAGGTGAAATGATCAAGTACCGTGCGGCCGTCAGGACGGGCCGCCTGTTGCTGACTTCGGCGCGTCAGGGTGACGATGGCGTGTCGAGGGTCAGGCCGGTGCCGGCGGCCATAAAGCCGTCGTGTATGGCATCACCCCTGTCGGATCCGATGGGACGGGCCACGGCAAACGTCCAGGCAGCCGGTCGTCGGGCTGCCGGCCCCAGCATGACCCGCGGCCGCTCCGGCGATCCTAGTGGACTCTCGGACTTCCGGAGAGTACGCGGTTGTGTCGCGGGGCATCGCGCCGTTGCGCGGCCGGGAGATCCGGATGCCTGGCCCCGTCGCGTCCGGACACCGGGCGACGCCGCCTTCCCGTCCCCGGCACCTTCGGCCTGCCCGTCCCCGGCAGCCGTGCACCCGGACCAGCCACAGTGTCGTGAAATCGAGAGAGACATCACGTGCCTGACAAGTCGAGCCGCCCACGGCCAGATCCGCTGATGGGGACGTGAAGGCGTGATGCTCGTCGAAGAGCTGCCGGGTCTGCAGGCAGTGGTAGAGCTGCCCGATCAAGCGGTTGAACAGGTGCCGTCGGGCCTGCACGTGCCAGTCGCCGTTCTCGCGCCTTCGCCGTGCGCGTCCGCTCCGGGCGACGCCTTGAGGGCGGAGAAGGCCCGGAGGAAACCGTCGTCGATGAGCCGGTTGTTCTTGATGAACCGTCGCCCGGCACAGCGTTTTTTGCCTGAGGCCGCGGGAGATCGGTGCGGAGCCGTCGTAGGCCTTCAGCGCTCGGGCGTCGGCGAAGCGGGCGCGGTCGTCTCCGGGCTCGGCGAGCACACGGGCGCCGAGCTGGACCCCGAGGCTGGGGAAGCTCAGGACGACCTCAGCGTCCGGGTGCTGGCGAAAGTGGGTCTCCACCGCCTCGGCGAGTTCGTCGACTGCGACGCAAGAGACATCCAACTGGCTTATCAGTACTGCCAGTTGGCGGACCATCGCGGCCTCGATGACGGCTGGATGCCTAGCGTGGTTACCCCGGAAGACCTCGCGCAGGCGCTCGGCCTCGGTGTCAATCCCCCGCTGGCTGCCGGCGCGTTCGAGTACGGCCCGCAGCTGGACCAGGCTCAGTCGGGCGGCCGTCCCCGGGGTGGGTGCCGTGGCCAGGACGGCGCGGGCATCCGCTCGGACCAGGTTGTGCTGCTTGCCCATGAAGGCGTCCAAAGCAGCGGGACAGTAATCGCGCAGCAGCGAGCGGACCTGATTGACCAGCTGCCGGCGGTCCCAGACAGCGTCCTGCTGGGCGCGGGCGGGGATCGCGACAGCTCGGGCTTGGTCGGTGTCGGAGGGCAGGGGCCGGTGGGCGTGCATGTCGGTGCGCAGGATGTTCGCCAGGACCAGGGCGTCGCCGGGGTCGGATTTCATGCGGGAGACGCTGTGGCGATCGCAGTAGCGGGCGGCGGCCTGCGGGTTGACCGGGTAGACGGGCTGCTCGCCGGTCCGCAGGGCGGCCACCAGCAGGCCGCCGCTGGTCTCGATGGCCACCGGAACCGAATCCTCGGGCGTGTCGCCGTACTCCGCGAGCAGGTCCAGCAGGAGCCGGTAGCCAGCCGCGTCGTCGCTGATGCAGCGCTTGGCCAGGAGCCGTCCAGTGTCGTTGACCAGGGCGACGTCGTGGTGGGACTCGGCCCGGTCGATGCCGCACGACACCGTCACAGCCATCTCCATTCTGTTGCCGTTTGCGCAGGTGGGGAGCTTGTGCGGGCCACGCGGCGACCTGATCCCGGGACTCCTCGGTCCGCCATCTCACCGGCCGTTCGCGGCACCGGCGCGCCGCGCGGGCCCCGGTCTTCGCCAGAGCTCGAACGGCTCGTGGAGTTCAGGGAGGTCACCGTGCGGCGGGCTCACACCACGACGATCAACGTCCAGCACAGGCTGATGGGTTTCGCGCCGGCCCGAAGGCACCGGGCGCCGCCGGTCTCCCTCAAGGCCTCGGGGGCCGGAACCAGCAGGAGTCGGCCCGGTGCCCACGCGACCGCCGCAAGAACCCACCACAACGACAGTCCGGAAGTCCCCCAACGGAGGCGATCCGGAACCGCTTACTCAAGGATCAGGAACATCATGAATCCGTCTTCCCCGAGAGCTCGATCGGGTGCCTTAAGTGGGTGTTTCGCTCCTGGTTGTCGAGGTCAGGTTCCGTGCCAGGTGGGGGTCGTTTCGCCGGTGAGGCGGCGGGTCATGAGGCTGATCATC
>NZ_JBHXKE010000459.1:0-2842 GCF_042722765.1 Kitasatospora sp. NPDC058406 | reverse complement strand
TCTCCCCGGCCTTCGGCAGCCCGACGGCCGTGCCGTCCTCCGTCGTGCCGTCCTCAGCCACGCCGGTCCCCGCCACATCCCCGAAGCCCGCCTTGTCGCCCCCGCCCGCCCGCCCCTCCGCATCGGCGTCGGCCCAGGAGCCGCCCTCTGCGCAGACCTCCCCCTTGGCCACCGCGAACGGCCCGGCAGCGGCCGGATCCACCTCCGAGTCGGCTGATGAGGTCCCGGCCGAACCGGACACGGACACGGACACGGACAACGATGACCACTCCCTGGCGCAGACCGGCTCCTCCAACCGCACCTCGGTCGTCCTTGCCGTTGGGAGTGCATTGCTGATCGCCGGACTTTTCGTGATCTACCGGGCCCGCCTGAGGAGGGCCACCCGCCGGACTCACCGCAAGGCGCCCTGACACACCAGTGAAAGTCCTGCGGAGTGGATCCCGGCCTGGTACCCGACTCCGTGGTACGTCGCACAGAGTTGCCCACGGGCCTGGTGGGTGCCTCCGGGGAAGCCGGGCCGGACGCCGCCGGACAGTGTCCGGTCAGCGAGGCTGTTGCCCCCGACCGGCCTCGGTGACCGGACGGGTCGCCCAGATGTTGTCTCGGACGCGCGTGCTGCAGTGCGTGCTCGGTCTGTCGGATCGGCAGGTCGCTGAGGCGGTCCGCTGCCGCATCGACTTCAAATATGCGTTGGCCATGGAGCTGGACGATCCTGGCTTCCATCACAGCGTGCTGACCGACTTCCGTGATCGTCTTGCCGAGGACGGCCGTGCCGGTTGCCTCCTGGACCTCGCACGGGCCCGGCTCAAGGAGGCGGGACTGGTGCGCGAGCGCACCACACAGCGCGCCGACTCCACCCACGTCCTGGCCGCGGTGTGTGACCTCACCCGCCTGGAGCTGGTCACCGAGGCGGTTCGCGCCGCACTCGAAGAAGTCGCGCGCATATCCCGGCACCTGTTGGACGAACTGGTCGATGCGGACTGGGGGCACCGCTACGGTCGGCCGGTTGGCCTGGGAAAGAATCCCACCAGGCCCATGACCCGGACTCCTACCACCGGAAACGACGCCGTCCGGCTCCTGGAGCACCTCCACCGGCACGGAGCGGTCCGCGTGTCCGGTACTCGTGTCCAGGCTCTGCGGCACATCATGATGCAGAACTACCACCACATGCCGCCGGGCACATTCGCTGGCGCACCGCCGAGAAGGAAAGCGGGGCGGGACTGCCGCCGTCGTCGCGGGCGGTCGTCTCGCCCTACGACACCTCGGCCCGCTATGCACAGCACGGGCACATCATCAGCTGGAAGGGGTTCGCTGCCCATCTGACCGAGACCTGTGCTCCCGACGGCCCCAACGTGATCACGGATGTCGCCACCGCTGCGGCCACCACCCACGACAGTCAGGTGCTGTCCGGCATCCACACTCGCCTGGCAGGTCGAGGGATGCTGCCCGCGGAGCACCTGGTCGAGGCCGTCTACACCTCCCTGCCGCGCGGGGAGCGCCACAACCCCGACCGGGTGTCCTGGAACTACCTCTACGACGGACGCGGGCGATCCGCGTGGAGGACCGGGCCGCGATTTGCTCCACACTTGGGCGCTGCGGCTCGCCGTACGCGATGGGCTGCGACTGTTCTTGGGCGTGCCGGCGGGATCGTCATGCGGCGGGGAAGTCGAAGGTGTATCCCTGGGCCTTGAGCCAGGGCAGGAGTTGGCGCAGTGCCTCGATTGTCTCGGTGCGGTCGCCGCCGCCGTCGTGCATCAGCACCACTGCGCCGGGGCGCAGTTCGCGCTGGACGTTCGCGATGATCGCGGCGACGCCGGGTCTGGTCCAGTCGAGGCTGTCGACCGTCCAGGTGAGCGAGCGCATGCCGGCGGCGGCCGCGACCTGTTCGTTGGCGGAGGTGAAGCCGCCGCCGGGAGCCCGGAACCAGGGCACTTGGGTGCCTGGTCCGCCGGCCCGGACGATCATGTCCTTGGCGGGTCCGATCTCCTGGACCTGCTGGTCGTGGGAGAGCTGGGCGAACGGCTGGAGGTGGTGGACGGTGTGGTCGCACAGCCGGTGGCCGGCGGCCAGGATCCGTTTGACCATCGTCGGGTTCGCGGTGGCCTGCGGGCCGATCTCACAGAACGTCGCCTTGACGTCGTACTGCGCGAGTACGTCCAGCACGTCGGCGGACGCGGGGCCGGGGCCGTCGTCGAAGGTGAGCGCGACCGTGCGGCCACCGTGCGCGGTGGTTTGGACCAGCGCGGCCGGCTTCGCCGGGGGTGTCGTTTTCGTGGAGGGGGTCGGGGCGGGGCGAGCGCTCGGTACGGTCGAGCGCGAGGGCGCGCCGGCGGCGCCGTTCGCCGGTGTGGCCCCGGGCGTGCTTGGTCCCATGAGCGGGCCGAGCGTGTCGCTCTGTGCCGTGCCGCACCCGGTGACCGTGGCGACGAGCAGGGCGGCGCATGCCGTGAGCAGGCCACTGCGCCGGGCCCGGTCGGCCGAGGGGCGGCGCGAACGGGCGCGCCGCGACGGCGCCGACCTGCCGGTGCTGTCGCCGGCAGGGGTGTCGGAGCGGGAGCCGGTGCTGGAGCAGGTGGCTGCCGCCTGGAGGGCCACGAGGTCGACGGTGGCGCTCAGCACCGTGCTGCGTGTGAGGTGGTGGAACATGCTCTCCCCTTGGGAGTCTGACCGGGCGGCGGGGTGGCCCGGATAGCCGGGCGACCTCCGACAGCACGCCGGTCGACATCGGATAGGTCGGGTGGAATCGTCTGGACGGCATGTCGCGCGAACGAAGAGGCTTCAGAGGCAGCGGAGTTCGCCGAAATGCTTCACGTGGAAAGAGTCCACTGGCCCTGACCGCACT
>NZ_JBHXKE010000458.1:0-2854 GCF_042722765.1 Kitasatospora sp. NPDC058406 | reverse complement strand
GGGCTAGAAGGTGAGGTTCCAGGCGTCGATCGTGCCGACGTCGCCCGAGGCACCGTCCTTCACCCGCAACTTCCAGGTACCGGCCGCGAGACTCGCGGAGGCGTTCACCGTGTACGTCTTGACGACGTTGTCGGCGCTGTCGTTGTTCGCGAAGTCCTCCAGCAGGTACACCGTGCCGTCCGGGGCGACCAGGGAGACGACCAGGTCACCGCGGTAGGTGTGCTTGACGTCCACGCCGACCTTGAGGGTGGCGGGGGCGTTGCCGGCGACCCCGGTGACGGCGATCGGGCTCTCCGCGGTCGCGTTGTCGGCGACCGCGACGTCCGTCAGGTTCTCGAAGTACTTCCCGGTCGGCGGGGTGCCGCCGCCGACCGCCTTCAGCGCGTCGACCTGGCCCTCGCCGAAGAAGGCGTTGTTGGGGGTGGTCCCGGTGCAACGGCTGTCGGAGGCCGGGCAGGCCACGTCGTTGGCCTGGGTGGCGAGCCGGGACCGGATGTCGGCCGGGGTGAACGTCGGGTTGGCACCGGCGATCAGCGCCGCCACGCCGGCGACGTGCGGGGAGGCCATCGAGGTACCGCTCTTGCTGCCGTACTTGCCGCCCGGCAGCGTGGAGTAGACGCCGGTGGCGCCGTCCCCGCCCGGCGCGGCGACGTCGATGACGCCCCTGCCGAAGTTGGAGTAGGACGCCTTGCCGGTGCCGCTGGCCATCGCGGCGACGGTCACCACGCCGGGCAGCTCGGTCGGGATGTCGATGCAGGCGTTGGTGATGGTCCGGGTGACCTTGGTCGAGTCGTTGGGGCTCTCGCTGTCGGTCGTCTTGTTGGCCAGGTCGTAGGTGGAGTTGCCCGCGGCGGCGACCTGGAGGGAGCCCTTGCCCTCGGCGTACTCCTGGGCGCGCCGGACGCCCTCGATGATGGCCGCCTGGTCCACGTTGTCCGGGCAGTTGAACTGCCACGGGTCGGTGTAGTAGCTGTTGTTGGTCACCTTGAAGCCGTGGTCACCGGCCCAGACGAAGCCGCAGACGGTGTTCTCGGCGAAGAACAGCGTGCTGGTCGGCTCGGCTATCCGGACCGAGGCGATCTTGACGCCGGGGGCCACGCCGATGACGCCCTTGCCGTTCTTCGCCGCGGCTATGGTGCCGGCGACGTGCGTGCCGTGGGTGTCGACGTCGCGCCAGGCACCGGTACGGGTGTCGGCCTTGCCGTACGCGCAGGAGGCGGAGTCGGCGGCGTCGAAGTTGGGTGCGAGGTCCTGGTGCTGGTCGTCCACGCCGGTGTCCAGCACACCGACCTTGACCGCGGACGAGCCCGTGGAGACGGCCCAGGCCTGGTCGGCCTTGATCTGGGTCATGTCCCAGCGGTTGCTCTCGGTGAGCGTGGTCGCGGACTGGCCGGGGTTGGCGGGAAGCGCCGGGCTGTAGGCGTCGGCGGGGACGTCCGAGGTCCGGGTCGCACCGACCTGCTGGATTCCGGCCACCCCGCGCAGGGTCGCGGCGAAGGTGCCGGAGGTCGAGTGCGCGACGACGACGCCGATCGCGTCGTAACTCGCGAAGACCGTGCCGCCGTTGGCGGTGACCGCGGTCCTGGCGGCGGCGGTGTCGGCGGGGGCGCTGATGACCAGGTAGGCGCGGGTCCCGGCGGCCCAGCCCGCGGCGATCTGCGGCGCGGTCGCGGCGGCGGGGGCCGCGAGGGCGGTCGTGGTGCCCGGCGCCCCGGCCGGACCGGTGGCCGACTCGGCGGCGAACTTCGCGGAGACGGCGGGGGCGGTGGACGCGGCCGGCGCCGCGGCGGCCAGGGTGGCGGGTGCGGCCAGGGTCGCGGCGGCGAGCAGGGCGAGCGCGGCGGCGGGGCGGCCTGCGCTCCGGGATATCAGGGGTGACACGTGCATCCTCCGATCGACCCGTGCGTGAGGGGATCACACGGGGTTTGAACGCAACATGCCAGAACCGTGAGCATTTGGGGAAGGCCTTACGCATGACTCGTTGTCACAAACGTGTCAACTTTTGATGTCCCACCGATTGCCCCCGTCCGGCACCCGCCCGAAAACGACCACACGCCCGCCGGACGGAGGAGGGAGGAAGCCCGGAGGAAGGGCGGAGGAGACGCCTCGGGGGCGGCGGAGGAGGCGGGCAAGGGAGCGGCGGCCGAGCCCCTCGCCCCGACGGCCCCACCCCCGCCGCGGCGTGGCGATTTGACTGATATCTTCGAAAAGGCCCCAATTCTGCGATTGGCCGGAGACACCTCCCGTCCCCCGGCACGACAGGAGCAGGAATGACCGGTGGACCAGAGCCCATCAGCGAGGTCGCCCGCGAGGCACTCCGGCAGGACCTCGCCGACCTGCACATCGAACGCGAGAAGGTCGCCGCCACCCTGCGGAGCGGGGACGAGGTGGGTGATCCGGCGGACCAGGCCGACGAGTTGCAGCGCGCCACGGAGCTCGACCGCCTGGACCGCCGGATCGCCGAGATCGACGAACGGCTCCACGGGGCAGCCGTCGCGGGACGGCCCAGCACCGACGCGGTCGGCGTGGGCAGCACCGTCACGGTCCGGTTCGAGGACGGCACGGAGATGACCGTCCAGGTCGGCGAGGTCGCCGAGGCGCTGGACGAGACGCTGGTCACGGTCGACAGCCCGCTCGGCCACGCGCTGCTCGGCCACCGGGCCGGCGACACCGTCGACTACGAGACGCCCAGGGGGCGGACGGCCGCGGTCGTCCTGTCGATCGGCGCCGAGGACGGCGGGGTGTGACCTGCGGGGCCGACGGGGTCCCCGCACGGCGGAAGGGTGGAGAGCTTTGAGCACCGACAAGGACGAACAGGCCCCCCGGGACTCCGTGGGGCCCGACGGTCCCACGG
>NZ_JBHXKE010000457.1:0-2857 GCF_042722765.1 Kitasatospora sp. NPDC058406 | reverse complement strand
CGCTCGCACCGAGCGAGGGGCCGCCGATGAGGGGGCCGCCCCTCCGCCCCTACCAAATCACCGCAGCAACCCCGCCCACACAGGAAGTCGGCCGGACCGACTTCCTGCGCGCACCAGTCTGCCGCGTCAAGCGCGGATCCGTCGGCGGGAGCTCGTCGGTCGGTCCCGGGCGGTGTGGCATGTGGACTCCGGAGCTCCTGTTCGAAGTCAGACCAGTTTCCAGTGCCGGAAACACAAGCCTCTTGCCTGCACCCCGGTCACCTCGGGAACATCGTCACGACACCGGGCGAGTGGGAGGCACCAGTGAAGCTGACGCGGCTTGTAGGCTCCTGCGACGAAGGCGATTGCCCCACGCTGTACTTGACGGACCGGGGCACACTCGCCGTCCAGGGTGAGCGAGTGACTGAGCACGACCTCCGGATTCCGGCTCATGAGACGCTGGTCGAAATCCCCGTCGAACTCATCCGAGAGGCGATCCGTGACAACCTCATCTAGGACCCTCGGCGACTGGTTCTCGGAGTTCGGCCACGAGGCCTTCCGGCTGGAGACCTTGGACGACTACAGCCAGTCGGGCGGAGTGGACGCCTACCGGGCGTTCCTCGCCGGCGAGGAGCAGCCGGAGGCGTACAGGACGGCCGGCTGGGTCGGGACGGTGGCCGACGCCACCCAGTCCGGTAAGCGCATGTACCGGGTTCACATCCTCGCGCGCCCGCTCACCGACTACCTCCGGTTCGAGCTCGCATGGGGGTACCACCGGAACATGGCGGCCGGCGAGGAGTTCTACATCCTCGACACCACCGACCAGGAGAACCCCGTTCCGGAGGCGCCGGACTTCTGGCTGTTCGACAACGACGCCGTGGCGGCGATGAGCTACGACGACAACGGGAAGTACCTCGGGCTCGAATTCCTTGACAGCAGCAGGCTCGCCGAATTCAAGGCGTACCGCGATCTCGCGATGGCACGCTCCGTACCGTTCACCGAATGGTGGGCACAGTACAGCGAGTGAACAGATCACGGCTCGGGGCGGCACTGCGGGAACTCCGGAAGGCTTCCGGCAAGGAAGCCAAGGCGGTGGCCCGTGGCGCTGTCATGTCTCCGAGCAAGTTGAGCAAGATCGAGACCGGCAAGGTGTCGCCCGCCATCGTGGACGTGGAGCGCATCCTCACGGCCATAGCCGTCTCGGACGAGGTCAAGGCCGAGTACATGGACGCCGCGCGGGCAGAGGCCACGGAAGCGACGGCGTGGCGTCTGATCCGGCGCCTGGGCCACTACCGCAAGCAGCAGCAGATCAAAGCCCTGGACGACTCCACCCAGTTGCTTCGCGTGTTCCAACCTTCCCTTGTCCCCGGCCTGTTGCAGACCCCGGAATACGCGCGAGCGGTGTTCGGGAGAAGAGATCTCAGCGAGGAGCAGTTGTCGCGGGCCGTCGCAGCACGACTGGCAAGGCAGCAATCTCTCTACGACACCACCAAGACCCTGCGATTCGTCATGACCGAGCCTGTTCTCCGGTGGCGCCTGGTGCCTGCCGCCATGATGGCCGGGCAGCTGGACCGCATCATTTCCGTATCCCGCCTGTCCCATGTGGATATTCGGATTGTGCCACTGGCCGCACCTCAGACCGATGTGCCGGCGCACTCCTTCGTCATCCGAGATGATCGCATGGTCACGGTCGAAACCATCCATGCCGAGGTAGTGGTCACCGACCCGCGAGACACTGAAACGTACGTCCAGAAATTCGATGGATTCGCAGCCAGAGCTTTGTCCGGCGATGATATGCGGCGCATGGTCGAAGGAATTCGGGACGAGTTCTTGAGGGAACAGGAAATCACCTCGTAGCACCTGCCTTTCGCCCATACATTGGTGGCCAGCCCGACAACAGGAGCCACCGCCTGGCTCCTGACGACGACAGGAGCCAATACGTTGCAGCACTTCGACCTGTACGAGATCGAGATCCCGCCGGACGCGGCCGCATACAGGGCCTGTGGCGGTAACCCGCAGTCGGAGCACGAGACCTGCGCGACCCTGCGCGAGGTGCCGGGTGTTGACGGCGGGCTGTGGGTGATGGGTGACACCAAGCGGCCCGGTGCGGAACTGAGGTTCAGCACCGCCGAACTGGCCGTTGCCGGTATCGACCCGGCCCGGTTCGACACGGCGGTCTGACACTCTCCGGGCACGAATCGGCCCCGCTCCCAGTGGAATCGGGAGCGGGGCCGGCTCATTCACCAACGGTAGGCGCGAATGGATCACTGGCACAGGCCCGGCCTGCACTGGCACTGCTACACCTGGGTGGGCGGCAGGCGCCCCGAGGACACCGAACGACGGCCGCCCGCATTCCAGAACGGCGCCCGCTCGGTCTGGCACAGCCCCGCCCCGCCCCGCCGCTGGAGGTCATGCACTGGCTGGCCAAACCGGCATCCCAGATCGGGCACACCACCGACGACCCAGCCGATGCCCTCGTCTGGCTCGGCAAGCAGCTCGCCGAAGCCCCCGCCCTGGACACCGACCTCTCACCCGCACTCCGCCTGAAGCACGCCGATGCCTTCCTCCGCACCTATCCCCACGACGTGGTGTGGAACTACTGGACACCCGGCCGGCAGCTCCGGGCCACCACCGCCGTCTCCTGCCCCCGAATCCACAGTCCGACCTCCGAGCCTCCCCCGCCCTGCCCCGGTCGGCAACGGTGATCCCCCGCGCAGGAAGTCGGCCTGGCCGACTTCCTGCGCGCGGAGCGGAGCCGTTGCGCGCCGCAGGGGCCGGGGGGGGGGAGGGCGAGGCAAACCCCGCCCCCCCACGGGGCCCCCCGGCCCCCCCCCCCCGGGCCGGCCCCCCCCCCGCGGGAGGCGGGGCCCCCCCCCGG
>NZ_JBHXKE010000456.1:0-2865 GCF_042722765.1 Kitasatospora sp. NPDC058406 | reverse complement strand
GGCTCCACACCTACAATCACCACCGCGGACACACCGCACTCGCAGGCAAGCCACCCGCCAGCCGCGTTCCCAACCTCATGGGTCAGAACACCTAGTCCTGCCCGAGCCAGTTCTTCACGTTCTGCGCTTCGGCACCCGAGAGTTCGCCGCCTGTCAGCATGAACTCGACGTAGTGCCGGATGGCGCCGGCCTTGTGCGGATTCGGGACGGCGAGCACGTCCATCCACCGCTGCCCCGTCGATCCTTCGATGATGACGTCACCGCGGACGGACATGGTGATGAGTCCGTCCCGAGTGGGCCCGTTGGTT
The DNA here is from genome assembly GCF_042722765.1 of Kitasatospora sp. NPDC058406. Taxonomy (NCBI): domain Bacteria; kingdom Bacillati; phylum Actinomycetota; class Actinomycetes; order Kitasatosporales; family Streptomycetaceae; genus Kitasatospora; species Kitasatospora sp. NPDC058406. The sequence continues at coordinate 2,557 of NZ_JBHXKE010000456.1, read as the reverse complement.
GTCGTGGGCCGGTCGCCCGCGACGTTCCATTGCGACCCGGGCCCAGCGCAGATCTGCGGCGTCCGGGCCGTCGTGCAGGTCCACCCAGAGCAGGAACTCCCTGGTGCCGTCCAGCAGTCCGAAGCGGGTCGCCAGGGCGTACCAGGCCCGGTTGACATCCCCGAGCGGATCGGGGCTGTCGTACTCGACCCTGAAGTCGACACGCCCGTCCTCCGGCCCGCACCCCGTCGCCGCGAACGCGGCAGACGGGGGGCGCGACGTCACCGTTTCCTCCAGGCCCACGAGGTGGATTCCGGACTCCGCGAGCCGGGCCGACAGTTGCTCCGTGTTCATGATCACCTGATTATCGTGGGGCGCTCCAGGGCGGCGTCCAGGCGGGCCAGGGTCCGCTCGCGGCCGAGGACCTCCAGCGATTCGAACAGAGGCAGGCCGACGGTCCGGCCGGTCACCGCGACCCGCACCGGCGCCTGGGCCTTGCCAAGCTTCAGCCCGTGTTCGGCCGCGACCGCCTTCAGGCCGGCCTTCAGTACCCCGGCCGCCCACCGCGCCTCGGCCAGCCTCCCGCGCGCGGAGCGCAGCAGGGCCGCCGCGGCGTCCTTGTCCTTCATCGCCTTCGCCCAGGACGCGTCGTCCCGGACGGGCTCGGGCAGGAAAGCGAAGTCGACCTGCTCGGTGATCCCACTGAGCAGCGGGATGCCCGGCTGGCCGAGCACACGGAGCGGGCCCGCGTCGAAGCGCGCCGGGTGGTGTCACGGTCCCCCCGGTCCGGCCCCGCCGGATCCCGGCCCGGTCGTCCGGCGAGCACCGCGCCGTCGTCGGGCGTCGGTCGTGCCTCAACACCGGATGCGCGAAGAAGAGGCGCACACCCCGCAACCGGACTCGAAGTATGATCGCCCGTCAACTCTGGCCGCCGGCAGGTTTCTTCTCTGTTGGATTCGTACACATGTCGTGGCGGGGAGCCGCGGCAGACTACTGGAGGGGACGTTCAATGAGGCTTCGCATGCTCGCGGCCGGAGTCGGTGCGGCTGTCGTGCTCCTGGGCTGGGCCGTGCCCGCCCAGGCGGCCGGACAGCCCAGTCCTGGAATCACCAGCGGGGTTGTGACGCCCGAGGAAGAAGTACGCAACAACGAGAACCTGGCCAAGTCCGAAGGAGAGGTCACCGTTCTTCACCGCGGACAGAAGGTGAAGACCAGCACCGCCTGGGCACAGGGCGCCCAGACGTGCGTCGAGTTCGCCGCAGGCGACAACCGCTGTTTCGACTCCGATACGGAGGCCGACTTGGCCACGGTCACGTTCGACTCCGCCCGACCGGCGCCCCAGGACGGCCAGGCGGCAAACGCGGCAGGCCAGACGCCCGCCGTCGTGACCGGGACCCCGTCGTGCGCATCTGGCTGGGTCTGCCTGTGGGCCGACACCACCTACGACGGCCGCAAGTTGCAGTGGTCCGATGCCGGCCAGAAGAACCTTGTCGACTGGTCCTTCCGTGACCAGGCCAGCTCTGCCTGTAACGGCAAGAGCCAGGGCGGCTTCACGCTCTTCGACGCCCGCGACTTCATACTCGACCCGGAGCTGATTCTCGGGGCCGGAGGCTGCAACAGCAACTTCACGAACGTCGGTTACCCGTACGGCGGTAACTGGAACGACAAGGCCGACTACATTCAGGTCTGACCGTGACAAGGCCCCCGTGCCGCCCGGCGGCGCGGGGGCCACACCTTTCTCCGGGAGACTCGTTGAATCGCGCGACCGCCACCATCGCCACGGCAACAACCGCCGCTGCCCTGCTCCTCACCTCCTGCGGACCCACGACCGAGGCCACAGCCACGAATCAGCCGGTCTTCGCGCCTACAGTGATGCCTTCCGCGAGCGGCGCCGAGGTCGGGGCTACGGAGTTCACCCGGTTCGCGCAGGAAAGCGGGACCCCGGAACAGCGAGCGGCGGTGGACGGACACGTCTCCAAGGTCGCCCGGTCCATCCCCCAAGGGGATCACCGGAACAGCTACATCGCCACCGACTTCCCACAGCCCGACGACGCGACAACGCGCGCCATCATCAACGCGTACCTGGCGTGGACCGGACCGGCCGACGACGCGGCCATGCTCGTTCTCTACACTGCGGCCGGCACGGTCATGGGCGCGGTGGAACCCGACTCATGGCGCAGCCCCTTGCCGGTACCGTCGGGCCGGTAGGGGAACAGACTCTCGGCTTTCAGACCATAGAGAACCTCGACGGAAACCTGACCGACGGCTGTGTGGAGCAGGTGAGCACACGAGCCGCTCCTGTCAAGGGATTGTTAGGTCCCGTATGTCCTCGGGATGTCATGGCGGAGGCGGTGGCGGGGGTTCTTCAGCGCCCCGCCCGGTCGGCCCTGACGGTGGTTGGCACCGTCTTGGGAGTCGGCTCGCTGATCGCCATCCTCCCGGCGTTCACTCGACCTCGCCAACGCTCTCGGCCGGGACCGCTTCACCCCGGGGGAGATTCAGCGCGTCCTCGCTGAGGCTTCATCGACGGCAGCGACCTCGCCGTTTACAAGGCTGTGCTCCGACGGCTGGGGAACAC
>NZ_JBHXKE010000455.1:0-2875 GCF_042722765.1 Kitasatospora sp. NPDC058406 | reverse complement strand
GGGAAATGGCTCACCCCCACACGCGCCCTACGGGCGTCGCTCAGGTGCCCTCTTTCGGGTGGTTCGATGTCGTTGGTTGCCGCTCGGGCGGGCAGTTCGGCCCAGACCAGTTGGCCGGCGGTGGCCTGCAGGGCGCCCCAGGCGCTGCTGAGGGCCGCGACCATCAGCAGGCCCGGCCGCTGCATCGCTCGGCATCGGCGGTCGCAGTGGTGCGCACGTTGAAGCCTGGGGCGGAGTCCTCGATTTCCAGGCATACGACCTGCCGGCCGGTTTTGAGTTCGCAGAGTGCCAGGCTCGCCCGGGCGGGGGTGGCGCCGTGGCGGAGGGCGTTGGTGGCGAGCTCGGTGGCGATCAGGGTGGGGTCGTCGGTCAGGTGGGGTAGCTGCCAGCCGGCCAGTTACTGAGCATTTCGGGTTGTCGTCGGGTAGTGACGGTTCGTGATCCCTGCGGTATGCCGTTGGTGTGAGACGCCGTTGTCGTACCGATCAGGGCGGTTGCCGATCGAACGGGAATCCCGTTCGGGTGATCGCTGGGTGATGGACGCATGAAGACAGGGCCTCCGGTGCAGCTCCTGGGTGTTGAAGCCGGAGAAGCTGACAGCGGTCGTGACAAGCTCCCCATAGGCGGCCATATAGGGCCCCACTGATGGCCAGGGGTTTCCCCGTGGACGGCCAGATATCTCCCCGCTCGCCCCACCCCTCCCCGGTCGGCGACGCTCGACCGGGTGAAGAACAGCAGGGAGATCATGGAAATCCTGGAGGCCTACGACCTCACGGGCAGTTACCGCTCGGCCGCTGAGCTGGCCGGATGCGACCACCACACGGTCGCCCGCTATGTGAAGATGCGCGCGGCCGGCCAGCAGCCCGACCAGCGCCGACACCGCGACCGGGCGATCGACGCCTTCCTGCCCAAGATCGAGGAGCTCGTGGTCCGCTCCGGCGGCCGGATCCGCGCCGACGTGGTCCACAAGCGGATCTCCGCGATGGGCTTCACCGGCGGGGAACGCACTACCCGCCGCACCGTCGCCGAGGCGAAAGCCCAGTTCAGGACCGGGCAGCGGCGAATCTACCGACCCTGGATCACCGAGCCGGCGCTCTGGCTGCAGTGGGACTGGGGCGGTGCGACACGAAGTCGCGTATGGCGAGTGAACTCGCAGATTGGAGGCCGGCAATGCCGGTTGCGTAGTTCCTGATCAGTGTTCGAGATCGGTCCCCTCCTCAACGTGCGTCCGCAGGTCCTGCCTGCCGGGGGTGCGGAGCTTGAGGAAGACGCCCAAGGGCCCCCGTTCTGTCCGGGGGAGCAACCGGGCAAGGGGAAGACCGGACGGGTGAACGTGAGTGAACCTCTGATGACACCTCGTCATCGCAAGCCTGGAAGACGGGAAGGACACCAGGTGATAGGGCCTGGCCGCTGGTGGAGGCGGCAAGCGGCGACCTCAGCGTCCCCAGAGGTTGCGTGAACACCGCTGGCCCCGGGGTTTAGGAGGCACCCACCCCGGTCGCATCTCACATACGCGGAACGTGGAAACCCCGTCGGGGTCCGAGCCGGTCATCCGGCCCGGTAGGCCGATCGCAAGAGGGGCGGAAGCCCCCGGCGGGACAGGATGCCCAAGAAGCAGATGCCGGTAGCCGAAAGGCGACGGGACTCGCGGCAACGGGCCGTCGCTCCAGGCGGCCGCCGCGGGGAACCGACCGGATGCCGGTCCTGCGACCGGGCCCGAAAGGGCGCTGACGTGGGCAGGTGAGCCTTTGAACAGATGGTCTTGCGACCTTGCGAACTGAGGGACAAGTTGGACACCGTTGAGGTGAACGGACCCGAGGGCGGTCTGGAGTGGGACGCCGTCGTCTGGCGGCACCACGAGGAGAACGTAACGAGGCTGCGGCACCGGATCTTCAAGGCGGCGCGGAACGAGGACTGGGCCCGCGTCCGGTCCTTGCAGAAGATGATGCTGGGCTCATGGTCGAACACGCTGATCAGCGTGCGACAGGTGACCCAGCGCAACACCGGGCGTCGGACGGCCGGGATCGACGGCGAGGTCGCCTTGTCGTCGCAGTCCAGGGCGGAGGTCGCGGAGCGAGTGCACCGTGACCGCTCGACCTGGGACCCGGTTCCGGTTCGACGCGTGTTCATCCCGAAGGCCAACGGCAAGCAGCGTCCGCTCGGCATCCCAGTGATCATGGATCGGTGCCACCAGGCACGGGTCCGCAACGCGCTGGAGCCCGAGTGGGAAGCCCGGTTCGAGTCCCGCTCCTACGGATTTCGTCCCGGTCGAAGCTGTGCCGATGCCATCGGCGCCCTCTACAACGCGCTCAAAGGGTCCCGGACCCAGCGGGTGTGGATTCTGGACGCCGATCTGTCGGCCGCGTTCGACAAGATCGACCATGTCCGGCTCCTGGAGAGCCTCGGTTCGTTCCCGGCCAGGGATCTGATCCGGGGCTGGCTGAAGGCCGGGGTGGTCGAGGAGGGCATGCTCGTCCGCACTGAGGAGGGAACTCCCCAAGGCGGCGTGGTCAGCCCCTTGTTGATGAACGTGGCCCTGCACGGCCTGGAGGAGGCCGCAGGGGTCCGCTACCGCGAGCGCGGCGTTCACGCCGGGATCGCGAAGGCGAACTCCCCGATCCTGGTCCGATACGCCGATGACCTGGTGGTCTGCTGTCATTCCGAACAGCAGGCCCAGCAGGTCAAGGCACGGCTCGCCGAATGGCTCGCGCCCCGGGGGCTGGTCTTCAACGAGGAACAAGACGCAGGTCGTCCACCTCGAAGAGGGCTTCGACTTCCTGGGTGCGACACGAAGTCGCATGGTTCGAGCGAGCACGCTGATTGGAGGGCTGAGACCGATGACAGCAGCGTAGCTCCGGACAAGTGTTCACAGATC
>NZ_JBHXKE010000454.1:0-2882 GCF_042722765.1 Kitasatospora sp. NPDC058406 | reverse complement strand
CCGCTGATTAAGAGTCAGCTGCTCTAACCAACTGAGCTAGCGGCGCCTGCTGACGGCAGGAACATTACCTGGTCAGCAGCCGGAACGCACAATCGGCCGGGGCGGCGGTCCGGTGCCCGGGGCGGCACCCGGCGCGAGACGCCCCGCGCCCGGGGCCCGTCGCACGCCGTCACGGCACGAGGACGACCTTCCCCCGGACGTGCCCGGTGCCGACCAGCCGGTGGGCGTCGGCCGCCCGCTGCAGCGGGAAGGTGTCGGCGATCTCCACCCGCAGGGCGCCCCGCCTCCCACAGGCCGACCAGCTCGGCCAGCCGGGCCGCCGTCCGCTCCCCCCGGATCCCCCGGACGCCGAGCCGTCCGGCGCCCGGGTAGTCGACCACGGTGCCGATCCGGTCCCGGTCGGCGACCAGCTCGACGGAGGCCTCCAACGCCCCGCGCCCGGCCGCGTCGAAGGCCGCGTCCACGCCCTGCGGCGCGACCGCCCGGACCCGTTCGACCAGCCCGTCGCCGTACGCGACCGGGATCGCGCCGAGCTCCCGCAGGTAGTCGTGGTTGCGCTCGCCCGCGGTGCCGATCACGGTCACGCCCCGGGCCCGGGCCAGCTGGACGGCGATCGTGCCCACCCCGCCGGCGGCGCCGTGCACCAGGACGGTCTCGCCCCGGTCGACCTTCAGCTGTTCGAACGCGAGGTGCGCGGTCTGCCCGGAGGCGGAGAGCGCCCCGGCCTGCTCCCAGGGCATCCCGGCCGGCTTGCGCACCAGGCGGGCGACGTCCGCGACGACCCGCTCGGCACTGCAGCCGAGCAGCCGGAAGCCCAGGACCTCGTCACCGACCGCCCAGCCCTCGGTGCCGGGCCCGAGACGGTCGACCACCCCGGCGAACTCGTTGCCGGGCACCAGCCCGGGCGCTATCTCGACGCCGGCCGGGGCCAGGCCCGCACGGACGGAGAGGTCGACCGGCTGCACCCCGGCCGCGTAGACCGTGACCCGCACCTCGCCCGGCCCGGGGACGGGGTCGGGCACCTCGGCCACCCGCAGCACTTCGGGGCCGCCGAACCGGGGCACGGTGACTGCCTTCATGGGGGAACTCCTGTCTGGTCGACCGTCGGGGCTCGATCATCAGACGTGAAGCCTGCTTGAGGTCAACCCCTGTCCTCGGCGCGTTGCCACAGTTGAGTGCATTGTCAGATTTATCCTCGACGGCGGCCCGGATCACGTCCGCGCCGTACCCGTCCGTCGCCGAGAGGAACCTCCCCGTGGGCCAGCTGCCCCTGCTCTTCCTGGTGCTGCTCGCCTCCGTGGTGACCATGCCGCTGGCCCGCCGCACGGGCGTGCCGCAACCGGTGCTGATGACCCTGCTCGGCATCGTCATGGCGGTGGTCCCGCAGATCCCGGACATCGCCATCGACCCCGACCTGATCCTGCCGCTGGTCCTGCCACCGCTGATCTTCGCCGTCGCGCGGCGCTCCTCGGTCCGCTACTTCAAGGCCAACATCCGCTCCATCCTGCTGCTCGCCGTCGCCCTGGTGGTGGTCACCACCGTCGCGGTCGCCGGCACCGTGCACTGGCTGCTGCCCGCCCTCCCGCTCGCCGCCGCCATCGCCGTCGGCGCCCTCGTCTCCCCGCCCGACCCGGTCGCCGCCGTCGCGGTGGCCGGCAGCGTCGGACTGCCCCGCCGACTGGTGTCGATCCTGGAGAGCGAGGGCCTGTTCAACGACGTCACCGCGATCGTCATCTACTCGCTGGCCATCGACGCGGTGGTCGGCGGCGACTTCTCGCCCAGCCACGCCGTGCTCCGCTTCGTCCTCTCGGCGGTGCTCGCCGTCGTCATCGGCGTCGCCCTCGGCTGGGCCAACACCAAGCTCGCCTCCTACCTGGAGGACCCGACCCAGCAGGTCGCGCTCAACCTGCTGGTGCCGTTCGCCGCCTACAGCCTGGCCGAGGAGATCCACGGCTCCGGCGTCCTCGCCGTCGTGGTCTGCGGGCTCTACCTGGCCGAGCGGGCCGCCGACGCCGACGCCGTCTCCTTCCGGCTGGTCGGCAACGCCTTCTGGGAGATCGTCGAGATCCTGATCACCGGTGTCGCCTTCGGCCTGATCGGGCTCGAACTGGCCACCGTCCTCAAGGAGGCCGGCTCCGGCTGGACCAGCATGCTCGGCGACGCCGCCGTGGTGATCGCCGTGGTCGTCGTGGTCCGGCTGCTCTGGCTGCTGCCGGCCGGCTGGCTCTCCCAGAAACTGCGCTCCGGCTCCGAGGAGGACACCCCGATCAGCTGGCAGGAGAGCGTGGTGCTCTGGTGGTCCGGGATGCGCGGGGTGGCGACCGTGGCGCTGGCCCTGGCCGTCCCGCTCACCGTCGACTCCGGTGACGCCTTCCCGGAACGCGGCCGGCTGGTCTTCATCGCCTTCAGCGTGGTGCTCTTCACCCTGCTGGTCCAGGGGCTCACCCTGCCCTTGCTGGCCAAGTGGCTCCACCTCGACCTCGACCACGACCGGCACGAGCAGGCGGTCCGCCAGCTCTGGTGGCGCGCCGCCCGTGCCGGCCTCGACCGGCTCGGCGAGCTGGAGGAGCAGGACAAGCTGCCCGCCGAGGTCGCCGACCGGCTGCGGGACCGTCAGCACGACCGGCTGGCCCGGCTCTGCCCCGAGAACTACGCCGAGGAGGAGGCCACCGAGGCCAAGCAGCGTCTCTCCCAGTGGCGCGCCGCCCACAGCGTCGAGCAGGAGATGATCGCCGCCTCCCGGCGCGAGATGCTGGTCGCCCGCGCCGAGACCGGCGCAGACCCGGAGCTGGTCGACCAGGTCCTCCGCGGCCTGGACCTGCGCTCCGAACGGAAGTGACGGACCCTCCGGGAAGGGCCCCGCCCCGCGCCCTCCCCGCGCG
>NZ_JBHXKE010000453.1:1731-2910 GCF_042722765.1 Kitasatospora sp. NPDC058406 | reverse complement strand
CTGAGGACAAGCCCTCGGCCTATTAGTACCGGTCAACTCCACCCCTCACAGGGCTTCCATATCCGGCCTATCAACCCAGTCGTCTACTGGGAGCCTTACCCTCTCAAGGAGGTGGGAGTGCTCATCTCGAAGCAGGCTTCCCGCTTAGATGCTTTCAGCGGTTATCCCTCCCGAACGTAGCCAACCAGCCATGCCCTTGGCAGGACAACTGGCACACCAGAGGTTCGTCCGTCCCGGTCCTCTCGTACTAGGGACAGCCCTTCTCAACACTCCTACGCGCACAGCGGATAGGGACCGAACTGTCTCACGACGTTCTAAACCCAGCTCGCGTACCGCTTTAATGGGCGAACAGCCCAACCCTTGGGACCTACTCCAGCCCCAGGATGCGACGAGCCGACATCGAGGTGCCAAACCATCCCGTCGATATGGACTCTTGGGGAAGATCAGCCTGTTATCCCCGGGGTACCTTTTATCCGTTGAGCGACGGCGCTTCCACAAGCCACCGCCGGATCACTAGTCCCGACTTTCGTCCCTGCTCGACCCGTCAGTCTCACAGTCAAGCTCCCTTGTGCACTTACACTCAACACCTGATTGCCAACCAGGCTGAGGGAACCTTTGGGCGCCTCCGTTACTCTTTAGGAGGCAACCGCCCCAGTTAAACTACCCACCAGACACTGTCCCTGATCCGGATCACGGACCCAGGTTAGACATCCAGCACGACCAGAGTGGTATTTCAACGACGACTCCACAACAACTGGCGTTGCTGCTTCAAAGTCTCCCACCTATCCTACACAAGCCGAACCGAACACCAATATCAAGCTATAGTAAAGGTCCCGGGGTCTTTCCGTCCTGCTGCGCGAAACGAGCATCTTTACTCGTAATGCAATTTCACCGGGCCTATGGTTGAGACAGTCGAGAAGTCGTTACGCCATTCGTGCAGGTCGGAACTTACCCGACAAGGAATTTCGCTACCTTAGGATGGTTATAGTTACCACCGCCGTTTACTGGCGCTTAAGTTCTCAGCTTCGCCTGGACGAATCCAAGCTAACCGGTCCCCTTAACGTTCCAGCACCGGGCAGGCGTCAGTCCGTATACATCGCCTTACGGCTTCGCACGGACCTGTGTTTTTAGTAAACAGTCGCTTCTCGCTGGTCTCTGCGGCCACCCCCAGCTCTGGCA
>NZ_JBHXKE010000453.1:0-1634 GCF_042722765.1 Kitasatospora sp. NPDC058406 | reverse complement strand
CAGCAAGTGCCGTCACCAGGAATGGCCCCCCTTCTCCCGAAGTTACGGGGGCATTTTGCCGAGTTCCTTAACCATAGTTCACCCGAACGCCTCGGTATTCTCTACCTGACCACCTGAGTCGGTTTGGGGTACGGGCCGCCATGAAACTCGCTAGAGGCTTTTCTCGACAGCATAGGATCATCCACTTCACCACAATCGGCTCGGCATCAGGTCTCAGCCTCAATGAGTGACGGATTTGCCTATCACTCGGCCTACACCCTTACCCCGGGACAACCACCGCCCGGGCTGGACTACCTTCCTGCGTCACCCCATCGCTCACCTAATACAGACTTGGTTCAGCGGCTCCACCACGTCCCTTTGTCCGAAGACTCCGGGCCGGCTTCACGGCTTTAGCATCACCTGGTTCAGCGTTGGCGCTTCAAAGCGGGTACGGGAATATCAACCCGTTGTCCATCGACTACGCCTGTCGGCCTCGCCTTAGGTCCCGACTTACCCTGGGCAGATCAGCTTGACCCAGGAACCCTTGGTCAATCGGCGCAAGAGTTTCTCACTCTTGTATCGCTACTCATGCCTGCATTCTCACTCGTGTACCGTCCACGACTGGTTTCCACCGCCGCTTCACCCGGCACACGACGCTCCCCTACCCATCACAGCAGGCGTTGGCCCTATATGCTGCAATGACACGACTTCGGTGATGTGCTTGAGCCCCGCTACATTGTCGGCGCGGAATCACTTGACCAGTGAGCTATTACGCACTCTTTCAAGGGTGGCTGCTTCTAAGCCAACCTCCTGGTTGTCTCTGCGACTCCACATCCTTTCCCACTTAGCACACGCTTAGGGACCTTAGTCGGTGTTCTGGGCTGTTTCCCTCTCGACCATGGAGCTTATCCCCCACAGTCTCACTGCCACGCTCTCACTTACCGGCATTCGGAGTTTGGCTAAGGTCAGTAACCCGGTGAGGCCCATCGCCTATCCAGTGCTCTACCTCCGGCAAGAAACACGTGACGCTGCACCTAAATGCATTTCGGGGAGAACCAGCTATCACGGAGTTTGATTGGCCTTTCACCCCTAACCACAGGTCATCCCCCAGGTTTTCAACCCTGGTGGGTTCGGTCCTCCACGAAGTCTTACCTCCGCTTCAACCTGCCCATGGCTAGATCACTCCGCTTCGGGTCTTGGGCATGCAACTCAAACGCCCTATTCGGACTCGCTTTCGCTACGGCTACCCCACACGGGTTAACCTCGCTACACACCGCAAACTCGCAGGCTCATTCTTCAAAAGGCACGCAGTCACGGCCCACGTCCGAAAACGTGAACGACGCTCCCACGGCTTGTAGGCACACGGTTTCAGGTACTATTTCACTCCGCTCCCGCGGTACTTTTCACCATTCCCTCACGGTACTATCCGCTATCGGTCACCAGGGAATATTTAGGCTTAGCGGGTGGTCCCGCCAGATTCACACGGGATTTCTCGGGCCCCGTGCTACTTGGGAGTTTCTCAAACGAGCCGTACAGATTTCGTCTACGGGGGTCTTACCCTCTACGCCGGACCTTTCGCATGTCCTTCGACTATCCATACGGTTTCTGACTCGCCGACCGGCCGGCAGACCGGTCAAGAAAAATCCCACGACCCC
>NZ_JBHXKE010000452.1:0-2921 GCF_042722765.1 Kitasatospora sp. NPDC058406 | reverse complement strand
ACTGTCAAGGGACAGTAGGAGTTCCCCGCTCGCGGACAGTTGATCTCCCCACTGGCGGACGTGGAAAGTCCCCGGTGGACAGTTGATCTCCCCGCTTGTGGGTCAGCCGAGCGGGACGACGCCTCGTCCGGTGGTGGCCTCGGCGAGGCGGTGGCTGTCGCCCTGCGTGACGACGACGTGGGCGTGGTGCAGGAGCCGGTCGACGGTCGCGGTGGCGAGGGTTTTGGGCATGATCTCGTCGAATCCGGACGGATGAAGGTTGCTGCTGACCGCCAGACTCCGCCGTTCGTAAGCGGCATCGACCAGACGATAGAAGCCCTCGGCGGCGTCCGGGGAGACGGGCAGGAGCCCGATGTCGTCAACGATGATCAAATCGGTGCGGGTGATCCGGCTGATGGCCTTCGAGACGGAGTCGTCGACGCGGTGACGGCGGATCAGGGCGCCGAGGTCCTCGATGGTGAACCAGGCGACCGTCATCCCGGCGTCGACGGCAGACTGGCCGAGTGCCTCGCTGAAGTGCGACTTTCCCGTGCCGGAGGGGCCGACGACGCAGAGGTTCTCGCGCCGGCCGACCCATTCCAGGGTCCGCAGCGCGGACTGCGTCGGGACCGGGATCGAGGACGCCTCCTCGTTCCAGATGTGGAAGGTCTTGCCGGTCGGGAACGCCGCGCGGGTTCGACGGGTGCGGAGGTTGGCCGCGTCGCGGCCGGCCGCTTCTTCTGCGAGCAGGGCACGCACGATCTCGGCGGGATCCCATCGCTGGGCCTTCGCGGTCGGGATGATCTCGGCCATCGCCCGGCGGATGTGCGGCAGCTTCAACCTGCGGGTCAGCGCGATCGCCTCGTCGAACGCGGCGCCGGACGTCGCGGCGACCGCGGAGGCGGGTGCTTGCATGCGCGGCCGCGTCGCGGCCGATTGGGCAGGACTGTCGTTCATGAAACAGGTGCTCTTTCCAGGTCGGGGCCGACGTCGAGTGCCCGTCGGCCAAGGTGATGATGTTGCTGTCGTGGGGGTCGGATAGGTTGCCCTGATGACTGACACGGACCCGCTGGTGCCCGTCCTTGCCGGACTCGTCGTCGACGTCGTCCGGTTCCTCGACAGCTGCGAGGACGACGAGGTCGCCCCCGACTCCGCGGTGAAGATGATGGAGAGCGTGAGCTGGGTGCTCGGGCAGTTGCCGCAGGACCAGCGCGAGCGGTTCCTGACCGTGCTCGCCGACCTGGCCCAGGCCGAGCAGGACCCGGGCCGGCGGGAGTTCCTGGAGAACTTCCCGGTCGCCAGCGGCCTGGTCGAGGAGTAGGAGGGCTCAGGCCGAGCCGAAGCCTGACCAGGCGGAGGTGCCCGGCTGCAGGCTGTGGTCCTCGCTGCGGCGGATCGGCTCTGCGCGGTCGTGCTCGCCGCCCTGGTGGCCCAGGATCGACAGCAGGTCGCCGTCGGCGAACCGGCCGACCGTCGCAACGGTGCCGAGTGCGCGGTCGACGTCGGCGGTTCCGTAGAGCTTGGCGAGCGCGACCGCGTCGGCCATCTTCGCCCTGATCCGGCGGACACCGGTCGCCGCCGCCTCGACCAGCCAGGCCGCCGCCCCGGGGCCGATCGCCAGGAACTGGGCCTCGGCCGGGTTCGTCGGCTTCGGTGTGCGCTCGCCGCGCGGGGCGTCGGGGTAGTGCTCGTCGGCGATCCGCGGACTGCCCGGCGCCGAGCGAAGGTGGCGGGCGACCTCGACCGCGTTGCCCGAGGCCATCGCGGTGACGATCAGCTCGTCGCCGTGGAAGCGGACCCAGACCCGCTCGTCGACGAGCTCGTGCGGGACCGAGTAGCGGACCGACTCGACCGAGATCGTGGAGTCCTTGCCGACCCGGCGGGTCTCGCCGAACGCGGCGGTGAACGGCTGCTCGGGCACCGGGTGCAGCCGCAGCCGCTCCTCGGCCAGCAGCTCGGCCGGGATCCTGCGGGTCTCGCGGTGGATCCGGCCGTTCACCTCGCTCATGAAGTCCTCGCAGGCCTGCTGTAGTTCGGCGAAGTCGCCGTAGTCGGTCCGCAGGTTGACCGCGGTGGGGACCAGGTCCCGCTTAGCGATCCTCACCGTCGCCTCCGTCCCGCCCTTCGAGGCCGGATCGGCCGGCATGCACGACCTGACGACCGTGCCGTAGTAGCGGGCGATCGGCACCAGCTCGGGGTTGCGGACCGCGATCCGGGCCACGTGCTCGACCGTGACGGTCTTCTCGTTGTCGGTCAGGCAGTAGGTCGGGACCCCGCCCAGCGTCCGGAACGTCGCGTCCAAGCAGGCCGCGACTGTCGGCAGGGTCTTGTCCAGCACCGGGATGACCACCCGGAACCTCGACCAGGCCAGCCACGCGCACCACAGACTGGTGCGTCTGCCGCCGATGCGCGGGCCTTCGCCCCAGTCCCACTGCAGCCACATCGCCGGCTCGGGTATCCACGGCCGGAAGACCCTGCGGTTCCCGGCCCGGTAGGACTCCTTCGCCGCCGCGACGGCCCGACGGGTCGTGCGGTCGGTGCCGGTGAAGCCCATCGCGGCGATCTTCTTGTGAACAGCGTCGGCGCCGACCCTGCCGCGGGACCGCTCGACCAGTTCCTCGACCTTCGGCAGGAAGTCGTCGATCAGCTTCGACCGCACCGCCCGCTCGGTCGGGTCAACCCCCTGCCCGCGCAGCTGCACGTAGCGGCGCACGGTGTGGTGGTCGCAGCCGGCCAGCTCGGCCGCCTTCCGGTAACTCCCGGTGAGGTCGTACGCCTCAAGAATCTCCATGATCTCCTCATCGCTCTTCACCATGCCCACTGTGCGTGATGGGCTTGGTGGGTCTGCGGGGAGATCAGCTGTCCGTCACCGGGGAGATTTCATGTCCACCAGCGGGGAGCCCAACTGACCGCCAGCGGGGAGTCTGCCGTGTCCGCTGACA
>NZ_JBHXKE010000451.1:0-2992 GCF_042722765.1 Kitasatospora sp. NPDC058406 | reverse complement strand
GTCGCTCCGCTGGTGACCGCGTGCCTGGTCGCCCCCGGACCACCCCCGCCCCGCCTTCGTCGTCCCCCTCCGGCCCGGCCCGCCCCTCCCGTCCGACGGCCGCGGGCATATTCCTCCGGACCCGGCGGGCGGGCATGGCAGGATGCCAGGCATCAGCCTGACGAAGGAGTCCAGCGAGTGCCCGGCACCAACCTGACCCGTGACGAGGCCCGCACCCGGGCCGACCTCCTGCACGTGGACGCGTACGAGATCGAGCTCGACCTGAGCTCCGCCCGAGAGGGGGGCACGTTCCGGTCCACCACCGTGGTCCGGTTCACCGCCCGCACCCCCGGCGCGGCCACCTTCATCGACCTGGTCGCGCCGAGCGTGGAGGAGATCGTCCTCAACGGCGAGCGGCTCGACAACGCCAACTTCGCCGACAGCCGGATCGCTCTCCCGGGCCTCGCCGCCGAGAACGAGCTGCGGATCGTCGCCGACTGCGCCTACACCAACACCGGTGAGGGCCTGCACCGGTTCGTCGACCCCGTCGACGGCGAGACCTACCTGTACACCCAGTTCGAGGTGCCGGACGCCCGCCGGGTCTTCGCCTCCTTCGAGCAGCCCGACCTCAAGGCCGCCTTCACGTTCACCGTGACCGCGCCCACCGGCTGGGTGGTGGTCTCCAACTCGCCCACCCCGACGCCCGAGGACGAGGGCGACAGCCAGGTCTGGCGGTTCGAGCCGACCGGCCGGATCTCCACCTACATCACCGCGCTGATCGCCGGCCCGTACGTCGGTGTCTTCGACGCGTACCGGAACGGCGACCAGGAGGTGCCGCTGGGCATCTACTGCCGTCCCTCGCTGCGCGAGTTCCTGGACGCCGAGGCGATCTTCGAGGTCACCCGGCAGGGCTTCGACTACTTCCAGGAGAAGTTCGACTTCCCCTACCCCTTCGCCAAGTACGACCAGCTGTTCGTCCCGGAGTTCAACGCCGGCGCGATGGAGAACGCGGGCGCCGTCACCCTGCGCGACCAGTACGTGTTCCGGTCCAAGGTGACCGACGCCGCGTACGAGGCACGCGCCGCGACGATCCTGCACGAGCTCGCCCACATGTGGTTCGGCGACCTCGTCACCATGGAGTGGTGGAACGACCTCTGGCTCAACGAGTCGTTCGCGACCTTCGCCGAGGCCGTCTGCCAGGCCGAGGCCCCCGGCTCCAAGTGGCCCAACTCCTGGACCACCTTCGCCAACCAGATGAAGACCTGGGCGTACCGGCAGGACCAGCTGCCGTCCACCCACCCGATCATGGCCGACATCAACGACCTGGAGGACGTCCAGGTCAACTTCGACGGCATCACCTACGCCAAGGGCGCCTCGGTGCTCAAGCAGCTGGTGGCGTACGTCGGCCAGGACGCGTTCTTCGAGGGTGTGCGGGCCTACTTCAAGCGGCACGCCTGGGGCAACACCCGGCTCAGCGACCTGCTCGGCGCCCTGGAGGAGGCCAGCGGCCGCGACCTCAAGGCCTGGTCCACCGCCTGGCTGGAGACCGCCGGCATCAACGTGCTCCGCCCCGCCCTCACGCTCAACACCGACGGCGAGATCGAGTCCTTCGCCGTCCTCCAGGAGGCCCCCGCGCTGCCCGCCGGCGCCAAGGGCCACGCCGTGCTCCGCCCGCACCGGATCGCCGTCGGCCTCTACGAGCTGAACGACGGCGCCCTGATCCGCACCGACCGGATCGAGCTGGACGTCGACGGCCCGCGCACCGAGGTGCCCGAGCTCACCGGCCGGCACCGCCCGGCCGTCATCCTGCTCAACGACGACGACCTCTCCTACGCCAAGGTCAGGCTCGACGAGGACTCGCTGGCCGTCGTCACCGAGCACCTCGGCGGCTTCCCCGACTCGCTGCCGCGCGCCCTGTGCTGGGCCTCCGCCTGGGACATGACGCGGGACGGCGAGCTGGCCGCCCGCGACTACCTGACGCTGGCCCTCTCCGGCCTCCGGCGGGAGTCCGACATCGGCGTCGTCCAGTCGGTGCAGCGCCAGGTGCGGCTCGCCCTCGACGCCTACGCCGACCCGGCCTGGCGCGAGCAGGGCCTGTCCCGCTGGGCCGAGGCCGCCGAGGACCGGCTGCGCACCGCCGAGGCGGGCAGCGACCACCAGTTGGCCTGGGCCCGCGTCCTGGCCTCCGTCGCCCGGACCGACGGTCAGCTCGGCCTGATCGCCGGCCTGCTGGACGGCTCCGTCGAGATCGCCGGCCTGGCCGTCGACACCGAGCTGCGCTGGACCCTGCTGGGCCGGCTCGCCGCCACCGGGCGCGCCGACGAGGCCGCGATCGCGGCCGAACTCGCCCGCGACAACACCGCGGCCGGCCAGGAGCACGCCGCCAGCTGCCGGGCCGCCCGGCCGACCGCCGAGGCCAAGGCGGAGGCCTGGGCCTCGGTCGTCGAGTCGGACACGCTCACCAACTACGTGCAGGCGGCGGTGATCGGCGGCTTCCAGCAGACCGACCAGCGCGAGCTGCTGGCGCCGTACGTGGCGAAGTACTTCGCGGCGGTCAAGGACGTCTGGGAGTCCCGCAGCCACGAGATCTCGCAGCAGATCATCGGCGGGCTCTACCCGGGCCTGCTGGTCGAGCAGGCCACGCTGGACGCCACCGACGCGTGGCTGGACTCGGCCGACCCGGCGCCGTCGCTGCGGCGTCAGGTCGTCGAGGCGCGGGCCGGGATCGAGCGGGCGCTCAAGGCGCAGGCCGCCGACCGGGCGGCGGGCGCACGGGGCTGAGGTCCCGGCGCGGCCGACCGCCGTCCCCCCCTGCCTCCCGCCGCGGGCCTTCCCGGTGGCGGGAGGCAGGGGGCGGGGTCGGAGGCAGGGCCGGGGCGGGAGGGCGCACCCGGCGCGGAAACGCCCGAGGGGGCGCCCGGCGGGGTACCGCGCCCCCCCGGGGTGTTGGTGGGGGCTGTGGCCGGAAGGCCGGCGGCCGCGTATTATTCTACGTGACGCCGCCCGACGGCAG
>NZ_JBHXKE010000450.1:0-2997 GCF_042722765.1 Kitasatospora sp. NPDC058406 | reverse complement strand
GCCGAGGGCGCCGGCCCTAAAGGGGCCGGCGCCCTCGGCATGCCGTACAGGGGGGTTAGAGCAGCTTGAGGGCGGCTTCGGTGGTGGCGGCCAGGACGAACGCGTCGATGTTGGCCTCGACGGGGAGGGAGTTCGGTGCGCCGCCGCCCCACTTGATGGCGGAGATTAGCCAGCCGGCGGTGAAGGGCACGGGAATGTCGTACCGGTGACGGGCCTGGTGGGCGATCAGGCCGTAGGTGCGGGTGGCACGCTCCTCGTCGCGGATCAGCAGCCACCGTAGTGCCTGCGCTGTCGCCGGTGTTGGGTCGGGAAGGCCGGCGTACTGGGCACTCTCGTAGGTGGCTTCTCCATCGGCCCACCTCTCACGGAACGCGGTGGTGCCAGGGCTGATCAGCGACAGGAGCGCGGCGTCGAGCAGCACTCCGGTAGCGAGGTGGAGCGGTAGTTCGGTGGCCTGGTCGAACATGTGCAAATCTCCGATCTGCCAGTGGGCAAGATCCAGCCACGCTACGTGCTGGCCCGGTGACTCCGGGCCTGAATGAGGAGATCCATCCCTGCCGTCGAGTGTGACCTGTTGGTTGTGGTGGGCGTGTTTTGGCCTCTCTTGCCGGGTTGTCTGGACCTTTGGTTATGCCTGTCGGGGGTGTCTGGTGGGTGGTGTGGGGTGACTGCTTTGGTGACCGTGTGTGGTGGTGGGTGGGGTCGGCCCGCTTGAGGGCCGGTGGGGTGTTGTGGGCTTGTATTCGGGGCTTAATTCCGCAGGTAATTCCGCCTGGTTGTTTTGGCGGATTCGTTGCTGGTGGTGGCGTGAATTCGGGTAGGGCGGGGTGATGGCGGGGTTGCTGTTCGGTTTCGTCCAGGCTGGGTCCGCCGTCCCCGGTGCCCATGCCCGCCTCGCCGCCGCCCGGGCTGCGCTCCGTCCGGGTGTGTCCCGGGCGGTCGGTGCTGCGCCGCCGTCCCGGGCTCGCCGTCCCGGGCCCGCCGTCGCCGTCCGGGCCGTGCCTGTCCGTTGCGCCCGCTCGCTGGTCGGCTGGGTGGCCGTCAGGGCGCTCTGGTGGTGGCCTGGGAGGTCGTCCCGGCGCTGTGCTGGTGGTGGGTGGGGGTTGTCGCGTGTGCTGTCGCGTTGCCTGTCGTGTGGGGGGTTGTCGTGCGTTGTGACGTGGGCGGATACGGCTGTTCCCGTGTGTGTGGTGGGGGCGCGACAGGTGGGTGGGACAGGGTGCCGGGGCGCGGGTCGTGGCTGGTGCTTGGTGGTGGCCGTCTCCGGGCCGACGACTGGCAGGTGCTGGCGGTCCTGGCCGCCGTCCGGGGCGCTGTCCGGGGCGGCGGGGCACGGCCGGGACGGCGGCCGCCGGGGAGGCCGGCCTTGTCGGCGGGCTGGTCCTGGTGGTGGTGCTCGGTGGCGGGGTGGCCGGTGGCCGGGTGGTTGGTGGGTGGTGCGACGCGGGGGTGCGACGTGGTGTTGCGGTGGGGTGCAACGCGGGGCCGTGTTGCGGGTCTGACCAGGTGTTATGTGGCTGGGAGCGGGGGCGGGTGGGCGTGTTGCACCCCGTGTTGCACCAGGCTGCGCCGGTTGGCCGGCCTCGGCGGCCCGCCGCCGCCTGCCCGCGTCGCCCGGCGCCGCGCCCCGCCGTCCTGCTGCTGGGCCTGGTCGCCGTCCTGGTCGGCCGCCAGGCCGTCCTGCTGCGCCCGGCTCGGCCGCTGCTGTGCTGCCCGCTGCTGGGGCCCTGGCCGCCCGTCCAGGCCGCCGTCTTGGCCGTCCCGGCCCCCGGGTTGCTCGGCCGTCTCGGGGCCCGCCCTGGCCGCCGTCCTGGCTCGGTGTTCGGTTTGGTGTCGCCGTTCCAGGAATTACTCGGTTGACGTCGGGTGGGATTTTCTGGGCGGTCTGGAAAGGCGGTCACCGTGTCGGATGCGAGGGCCGCAGGCCCCTTTCCAGCGTGCCTGAATACGATTCCTCGCCGCTGCGCCACGGAATGGTTTCGAATTGCCGTCCGAAAGGGAGCGGAATGGAATTCGGATTCCCGCCGTTAGTGCGGCAGGATAGAGCCGTGATGGACGGCTGCCGCGAGGTTGCCCGTTCACGTCCCGCGCCCCTCCGGAGACCGGTAGGATAGGGCTGTACGGAATTCGGGAAAACGCCGCCGGATTCGCTTCGGATTCCGGCCGGGAGTCTGCGGTTGAGGGCCCGTCAGGGACCGCCGTCCGGGGCGCCTGTGAGGGCCCGCCACCCGGGGCCGGGGGAGGCCGAGCCGGACCGGTGCCCGGGGGTTGCCCCTGAGGGCCGCAGGCCCCGCCCCGAGGGCGGCGGATGGGCCGCTAGCCCAGCAACTAGGCGGCTGACCGGCCACCGGCCGGGGCCAAGGGAGGGCCCACGGGGGTGGGGTTGTGACTGATACCGGAAGTCCGCGACACATCGTCAACGCCGAGGGCCGCAGGCCCCGGCCGGCACCCCGCCCACCCCGGAGGGATGGGCCGCTACCCGAATTCCGCGTCACATCGTCAACGCTCACCCCCGGGCGCAGCCCGGGAAACACTGCCAGCCAATCAGCCCGTAGGGCCGTGAAAACACCGGCTCAACAAGGCGGGAAAGCCGACCAGTTGATGGGCCGTAGGCCCGGAGAAAAGCCACCGGAAAGGCGGAGCGCAGCGACGCCCGACGGCCGTCTAACACCCCCTCACACCACCGCTGAAAGCCGGAGTTTTGGGGGGCCGTGGGGCCGGTACAACCCCCCCCGCACGGGGGCCGCCCGGCCCGCCCCGACGCCCGCCGAGACGGTGGGCGTCGCGCCAACGAATTCGCCGCAGGCGAATTCCCCCAACCACGCACCGCCCGCCGAGGCGCAGCCGAGGCCACACCACGCACGGTGACGGCGTAGCCGTCACCCCCCGGCTGACGCCGCGTCAGCGGCGCCGCTCCCGCGCCAGCGGGAGCTTACCAGTGTCTGATTCCCAAAACCGACCCCACAGCAATCTTGGACAGCTCGCGTGGGCTGGATT
>NZ_JBHXKE010000449.1:0-3094 GCF_042722765.1 Kitasatospora sp. NPDC058406 | reverse complement strand
GGACCCCGACCGCGAACCAAGGCCCCGCCGACGGGCGACCTACACCCGACCGCACGGGGTCCGGCACCTGTTCGCCGCCTACGACCTGGCCAAGGACCAGCTCTACGGCCACCTCAAGAAGACCAAGAACCGCTCCAAGTTCCTGGAGTTCTGCCGCTACCTGCGCTCGCTGCATCCGAAGGACGTGTGGATTGCGATCGTCTGTGACAACTGTGAGCATCATGGAGTGCTGCCGGGGGCGGCGAGCCTGACCCGTGCGACAACTGGCCTCAGTTGCCTTGGAGTAGAACTGTCGGCTTCCCGCCCCCGTGCAGCACTTGCCGGCATCGGCCCGGTGGACGTGTCCCGATAGGGGCTTTGCGGGAACAAAGCACCGTCACAGTTCTGACCGCCCACCGGACCGGCACTGGCCACCAGCCCCAGTCCGAGGAGCCCTGTGACCGCCACCAGCATGCCCCAGACCGCCCTGCCCACGCAGCGATCCTCCGTCGCGGAGGAGGTGGTGCTCGGGGTGGACACCCACAAGGACATCCACGTCGCAGCGGTGATCACCACATTGGGCGCCTCGCTCGCGTACCAGGAGTTCCCGGCCACGGCCCAGGGCTACCGCCAACTGGTCTCCTGGGGACAGTCTTTCGGAGTTCTGAGAGGACGTTAAGTCCGTTTCTGGATGATCTGGTGTCGCCCGTTCGTGTGTACGGAGTCGTTCAGGCTGACTCGCGTGTCGTGTGCATGATGGTGTTGGGGCATGGAACGGATGCCGTACTCAACGGACTTGTCCGACGGGCAGTGGGCCTTGATCGAGCCGCTGGTCACCGCCTGGAAGCAGGAGCGGGTGTCGCGTTCGGCGACCGGGGACCCGGGCTCCTGCGACCTGCGCGAGGTCGTGAACGCGCTGCTGTACCAGAACCGGACGGGCTGCCAGTGGCGGCTCCTGCCGCACGACTTTCCGGCCTGGTCGGCGGTGTTCTACTACTTCAGCCTGTGGCGCCAGGACGGCCTTGACCAGCGGATCCAGGAGATCCTGCGCTGCCAGGTGCGGGAGCGGGCCAGACGATTAGAGGACCCGTCCCTGGTGATCATCGATACCCAGTCCGTGCGCGTGGCGGCCGGGGTGCCGAAGGAGACCACGGGACTGGACGCGAACAAGAAGACGCCCGGCAGGAAGCGGGGACTCGCCGTCGACGTGCTGGGCCTGATCATCGGTGTGGTGATCCTCGCCGCGAGCGCGCACGACAACGAGGCCGGCATCGCCCTGCTGGACCAGGCAGCCGAACGATGCGGGATGCGCCTGGAAAAGGTCCTGGTCGACCAGGGCTTCAATGACGCCGTAATCATCCACGGGGCGGTGAAGGACATCACCGCCGAGGTGGTCCGTCGCAACCCCGACACCCAGAGCAAGGGCTTCGTTCCGCAACCGAAGCGGTGGGTGGTCGAGCAGGTCAACGGCACCCTCATGCTCCACCGGCGCCTCGCCCGTGACTACGACCACCGGCTGGACAACGCCGCCTCCCGCGTCTACTGGGCCTCCACTGCCGGCATGCTCCGCCGCCTCACCACCCCCAGCCCCGCCTGGCGCGACGAGGTGGGGCTGGCCGCGTGAACGTCACCGAACTCCTGCGGCTGTTGCAAGCCGAACACGACGAGACCACCGCACGCGCCGACGGCCTGCGAGAACAGATCGAGCAACTCACCCGTGCCCTGGCCGAAGTCGAGGCCCGCCTCGCCGAGATCGTCACCACCCGCAAGGTCATCGACAGCCTCGCCCTGCCCGACCACGCACAGGCCTCCGAGGAGCCCGCCACCGTCTACCAGCGCATCGTGACCGCCTTCAACGAGCACCCCGGGCGGGTCTTCCAGGTTCGCGACCTCCACGAACTCCTTGGACTGCCAACCGACGAGCCCTCGATCAACGTCACCCGCTCCCGCCTGGGACGACTCGTTCGTCAGGGACTCCTCGACCAACCCGGACGCGGCCGCTACCAGAAACGGACTTAGAAGACATCTCATTTGGATAGCCGTCGGGTGCAGATGAGGGCTGCGGCGATGCTGGCGAAGGCGGCGAAGTGGTCGGCCTTGCGTTCGTAGCGGCGGTGCAGCCGGCGGAAGCCGCCGACCCAACCGGATGGCTCATGCTCCACCGACGCCTCGCCCGCGACTACGAGACGTTGCCCACCCGTTCGGAAGCCGTCATCCACATCGCCATGACCGATCTCGTGGTCCGCCGCCTGACCGGGGAGAACACCATCTCCTGGCGCGACCCGAAGAGCCTCACCAAACACCCCGTCTCGGGATGAAACATCGGACGAAAACGACCTCTGAGTCGGCGATCAGACCGGCAGTTCGGCCCAGACCAGTTGGCCGGTCGCAGTCTGCATGGCGCCCCAAGTGCCGGCCAGGGTGGCGACGAGGAACAGGCCGCGGCCGCCACAGCTCTCGGTGGTGTCGCTGGCCGCGGTGATGCATTCGTCGGGGTTGAAGCCCGGGCCCGAGTCCTCGACCTCCAGGCGTACGACCTGCTGGCCCACCTCGGGTTCGCACAGGGCCAGGCCAGCCCAGACGGGCGCGGCACCGTGGCGGACGGCATTGGTGGCGAGCTCGGTGGCGATCAGGGTGAGGTCGTCGGCCAGGTGGGGTAGCTGCCAGCCGGCCAGCAGGGCGGTGACCCAATTCCGCAGCAGGCCGGGGGAACGGGTGTCGGCGGCGAGCTCGCAGTGGTTCGAGCGGGGGGCCGACTCTGTAGGGAGGACGCCGGGCGTGGCTGTGACGGCGGCGCGAGGCATGGTGGCTCCTCGGCTGGTGGGAGACGGTGCACGCCCGGCCCGGGCGGCTCCCGCGCGGCGACCGAGGGGACGCCTCAGATCGTCACCGTCGAATTTAGTATACGAAACTCCTGCAAGCAAGACGTTTGCGAAGAATCGGGCAGAACAACAGATGGGGGCTGGCGAAACATCCCGGAAGAAATCTTAGCTCTCCGGAATATCGCATACCATGAACGGATGGGACAGAGCAGCTGGGCGGAGCGCATCCCCGCCGTGAAGAGCAAGGCCGATCTCGCCTACGAGAGTCTGCGCAGTGCCATCGCCCAGGGCGA
>NZ_JBHXKE010000448.1:0-3221 GCF_042722765.1 Kitasatospora sp. NPDC058406 | reverse complement strand
GGTCACGCCGGTCACGCCGGCACCCGCCCCGGCCGGGAAGCCGGCGCCCGCCCCCCAGCCGCTCCCGACGCACGACCCGGCGCCCGCGCCCACCCGTGCCGAACCGCGGCTCCCCGCCCGCCCCGCGCCGTCCCCCGGCGCGCAGGGCCGGGCGGCGCCCCTTCCGCGTTCCGACGCCGCGGCGCCGGCGGCCCGCCCCGCCCGGGGCGCCCCGCCCCGGCGCCGGACCGCCGGACCTGCCGGACGCCCCCCGTCGCCGGACCCGGGCGGGGAACGGGGGAGGGGCGGGTGGCCAGTGGCCGCCCGCCCCTCCCCGCCGTGCCGTGGTCAGCCCTGGAGCCCCAGCACCTCGGCCGCGGCCGTGACCTGGTCGAGGTCCCGGGAGCACGGCATCAACAGCAGCTCGTCGCAGCCCGCCTCGGCGTACTTGCCGACGATCCCGCGCAACTTGCCCGCCGAGTCGGCGGCGCCGCGCAGGATGTGCTCGACGAACGGACCGGCGTCCCGGTAGTAGGACCGCAGGTAGCCCTCGGTGTGCTTGGTCGCGTCCCCGCCCAGCGCGAAGTACGCCAGCGCCACCAGCCGGGGCGCGCCCTCGCGGCCCTCCTCCGTCCACAGCTCGCGCAGCGACTGCGCGCCCTGGGCGAACATCATCGGGCCGGTGCCGCCGCCGATCCAGCCGTCACCCAGCCGGGCAGCCCGGCGCAGTGCGGCCGGCGAGTGGCCGCCGAGGATCAGCTCCGGCCCGTTCTGCCGGACCGGCGCCGGTCCGACGGCCGGCTCCCGGCCGGCCTGCGCGTCGGCCCAGTGCCGGCGCAGCTCGGCCACCTGGGTGCCGGTCCGGGCGCCCCGGCCGGTCTTCTCGATCCGGCCGGCCTCGAAGTCGTCCGGTCGCGAGCCGACGGCCAGCCCGAGGGTGAGCCGCCCGCCGGAGAGCCGGTCCACGGTGGCGGCCTGCTTGGCCAGCAGCGCGGTGTTGGAGCGCAGCGGCGAGATCAGGATGCTGGTCGCCAGACCGATCCGCTCGGTGACCGCGGCGGCCGCGGCCAGCGTGGTGAGCGGCTCCCAACTGGTGTGCAACAGGCGGTCGATGGTGCCGAGCGTGGAGAACCCGGCGGCCTCGGCCTGCACCGCCCAGCCGACCACGTCCTCGCCCGCGGTACCTTCCAGCGAGGTCGGCAGTCCGATTCCGATCTTCATGTCACTCCCCCTGGAGGGGCTGGTCGTGGCGGCGGGAGAGCACGTTCTCCATCGAGGCCAGCCGGAAGAAGGCCTGGGCGCCCTCCCGGCTGGTCATGTCGCGGGGGACGGCCAGGTGGTTCTCCAGCTCCCGCTCGAACTCGCGGACGGCCGGCTGCTGGCTCATGTGCGCGGCCACCAGCGGGAGCGGGCCCTCGATCTCGATGACCCGGACGGCCAGCTCCTTGCCGACGAAGGCCTGGGTGCCGAGGAGCTTCCCGACGACCGTGCCGTCCGGGGTGCGGACGTCGAACTCCGGGCGGCCGCTCTTGCGGAACAGCTCCTTGACGGTGTCCTCGCTGCCCGGGAGCAGCGGGTAGTACAGCGCGTGCCACGTGCTCATGTCGTCTCCTGACGGTTCGGGGCCGGGTCCGGCCCCGTCGGGGTGGGGAGGTGGCGCTGTCACTGGCTGGCGGTGACGCCGCCGTCCACGTACAGCACCTGGCCGGAGATGAATCCGGCCCGCGGTGAGGCGAGGAAGGTCACGGCGTCCGCGACCTCGTGCAGCTCGGCGGTGCGGCCCAGCGGGATCCGGCCGATCACCATCCTCATGAACTCCGGGTTCTGGGCGTTCTCCTGGACGAAGTCGGTGCGCACGAAGCCGGGAGCGACCGCGTTCACCGCGATCCGGTGCCGGCCCCATTCGGCGGCCAGCTGCTTGACCAGCAGGTCCAGGCCCGCCTTGCTCGCGCCGTACGCGCTGAAGCCGCGCCGTGCGCCGAACTTGCCGCGGACGGAGGAGAGATGGACGATCCGGCCGCCGTCGCCCGCGATCATCGCCCGCCCGACCGACTGGGAGAGCCAGAAGGCGCCCAGCAGGTTGGTGTCGACGATGGTGCGCCAGTCCTCCTCCGAGATGGTCTCGGCGCCGACCGTCACCAGCGCGCTGGCGCAGTTGACCAGGACGTCGATGCCGCCCCAGCCGGCGACCAGGGTGTCCACCAGCCGGTCCACGTCGGCACGGTCGGCGACGTCGACGGCGTGGGCGACGACCTCCCCGCCCCGGGCGGCCAGCGGGGCGAGCCGGTCGGCGGTCTCCTCGGCCTTCTTCAGCGAGCGGCCGGCGACGGCCACCCGGGCGCCCTGGGCGGCGAGGTCCTCGGCGACGGCGGCGCCGATGCTGCCGTAGCCGCCGACCACCAGGACCCGGCTGCCGGCGAACTGCCGGTCGGCGGGGACCCGTTCGGGTGCGGGCTGGGGCGCTCCCGCGCCGGGCGGTCCTCCGCCGGGCGGGCCGAAGACCCCCGGCGGCGGCCCGCCCGGGCGTCCGCCGGGTGGGCCGGCGAAGCCCGGGGGCGGTCCGCCGCCCGGGCGTCCGGCGGGCGGGCCCGGCGGGTCGGTCGGTGCGGCTGCCGTCATGACGGCACCTCCCTGTCGCTTGTCGGTGGTGGTTCCAGGCGCGTGGCCCCTGGCCCCCGTGGTGGGTGGTTCCCGGTGCGTGGTTCCCGGTGGGTCGTGCCGGCGCGGAACCGCGGAACCGCGGAACGCGGTCCCGGCGCGGTCCCGGCGCGGTCCCGGATCCGGCGTGGAGCCGGGACCGCCGCGGTGCCGGGGCGCGGGCGGCGCCGGCGGGTCGGGGTGAGTCCGGGCCCGGTGCTACCCGGGTCCGCTCGGGATGTGCCGGGTTCAGGTGCGGTCCGGCGCGGCGGGCGCCAGGCCGAACAGCTCGGCGGCGTTGCCGTGCCGGATCCGGGCGACCGCGGTGGCGTCCAGGCCGAGCCCGTCGAGCCGGGCGAGCGAGGCGTCCAGCGGTGCGCTCATCGGCGGGGAGTCGGTGCCGAACATGACGTTGCCGACCCCGAAGGCGTCGACCGCGGCGGCGATGGCGCGCAGGCTCGGGGTCGCCGTGTCGACGTACACCCGGCCGAGCACCTCGGCGAGCGGCGGGACGGGGGGACCGGCCGGTGCCGCCGCACCCGGCCCGCCCGGCCCGCCCGGCCCGCCCGGCCCGCCCGGCCCGCCCGGCCCGCCCGGCCCGCCCG
>NZ_JBHXKE010000447.1:0-3265 GCF_042722765.1 Kitasatospora sp. NPDC058406 | reverse complement strand
CAGGCGATGAGGCACTGCTCATCGCGGGGAGCCCCCGGCCGGTCACGGCGCCGCCGGCCCGAGGCCCGCGCCACGGTGGGATCACGGTCCGGCACCCGGCGCTCAGGGCGCTTCCTCCGCCCGGCACACCGGGCGCGTTCGCCCGGGCCGAAGGCGGTGTGCAATCGTCCGCGCGTCCCCGGAGTCAGCGCACCGGCATCGACATGTAGACCGCACGTCGCCCGTAGGACGCGGGGACGGCCACCTCCCGGTGCGAGCGGTAGCCGATGATCCGCAGCAGGATGTCCGCCCCGCGCACCGCGACCATCGAGATCTGCTGGAAGCCCATCTCCTCCGCCCGCGCCCGGAAGTACCGCATGAACCCCAGCGCGACCTCCCGGCCGCGCAGGTCCTCGGCGATCACCAGGTCGTGCACGTGCAGGTTGTCCGACTCGAACGCGGCGTCCTCCGCCCGGGAGAGGTCGGGGCAGCGCAGCGGCGGGTACGGCAGGCTCAGCAGGTAGCCGCGGACGGTGCCGTTCTGCTCCAGCACGAAGCAGGTCTCCGGCGAGCCGACAGCACGGGACTGCAGCGCCTCCCGGCCCTCCGACAGGCCGTCGGCCGCGTAGGCGTCGTGCTCCAGCACGACCACGGCGTCCCAGTCGTCGTCGGTCAGCTGCCGTATCAGGAAGTCCTCGGTCACCCGGTCGCCCCGTCCACGGCGGGGTAGAGGCCCTCCGCGTGGGCCGCGGCCGCCATGCCCGCCCAGGCCTCCACCAGCACCACCCAGCGCGCGGCGTCCTCCTGGGCGTCGTCCAGGAGCTGCTGCCGCTGCCCGGCCACCACGTCCGCGAGCTCGGCGTACTTGCCGCCCAGCTTGCGGTAGGAGCGGTCCAGGACGTCCAGGCAGTGCTCGTTCCCGGCCCGGTCCCAGTCGACGCTGCCCCGCGCCAGTTCGAGGATCGGCTCGATCTTCAGCCCGTGCCGCTCGTCCAGCAGCCCGCGGCCGAGGTCGATCATCCCGCCGTAGACCGGGTAGAGGTACAGCATCGAGAGCAGGAGCTTGACGAACCCCATCTGGTACGAGATGAAGCCGTCGCCGATGCGGCGCTCGGGCGTGTAGTAGTTGACGATGTGGCGGTTGTGGACGACGCCGGGCAGCTTGGCGTGGACCAGGGCGTGCAGCAGGACGTAGTCGCAGCCGAGGGTCCTGATCGACGGCAGCAGCGGCAGCACCTCGTAGGCCCGGTGGTCCAGGGCGACGTTGCACATGAAGACGTTCCAGATGTCGGGCACGCCGAGGACGGAGTCGTCGGCGCTGAACGGCTCGGTGCCGGTGCCCCTGAAGGAGACGTCCACCATCGCGTCCCTGTCCTCGTCCGGCCACACCGGCGGGGTCCACAGGCGCACCACGTCGCGGTAGATGTCCGGGTCGATCTCGCGGATCTCGCCGATGTCCACGTTGAGTTCGCCGGTGAAGGAGCCGCTGACCAGCAGCACCGGCTTGTCGGCGTCGGCCGGGTCGAGCTCGGAGCGGGTCACGCCGGCCACCGCCTCGCCGGCCGGCTTGCCGATCGAGAGCAGCTCGTGGTGGATCGGGAAGACCTTCTGACCGTCGAGGACCTGGAAGTCGGCGTCGTCGTTGCGCAGGTGCGCCGAGGTGCAGCCCAGGGCGGCCGCGCCCAGGAAGATCCGGTTGACGCAGGAACCGTAGGCGACGGCCGGCGGGAGCATCAGTTCGAGCAGCAACTCGGGGTCGGGGGCGCCGGACTGCTCCGCCACCCGACGCAGGAACACCCGCTGCTGCGCCTCGCCGAGGTGGTGGACGAACACGCCGGGGGCGGGGTCCAGCGAGGCCACGGCGTCCGCGTTCTTCGCGAATCCGGCGGGGTCGGTTGAGTCGGTGGTGTCGAGGATGAGGATGTGTACCTCGACCCCGAAGTTCGCGACGGCGAAGGCCGCCTCCTCGGCGAGGTCCACGATGGTGCCGGGGCAGGAACGCATGGTGGGCAGGGCGAGGCAGACTCGTTGCATGGTGTGGGGTTCTCCGTCTGATCGTCGGGTTCGGTACAGCGGTTGTCAGGAACGGCGCTTCGGTGCGGGGTGGTTGACGATGGGTCGGTCGTGTGCGACGCCGGTCGGGGTGGCGGCGGGGGCGGCACGCGGGACGACGTGGTTGCTGCCGACACTCCCGGTGGCCGACGGCAGCGGTACGTGCTCGTACGCGTTCGGCGCGGGGAGGAGCTCGCCGACGGTCCTGGCGCTGTCGGTGAAGGCGGCGTCGCCCGAGGGGGCCGGGACCGGGGAGCGGACCTCCGCGCCGGAGTTCCCCGCCGCGCATGCGGCCTCCTTGCCCATGGCCGCGATCGTGGCGGGACGGGCGCGGCTGGTCGGCAGGGCCGAACAGGTTCTGCGCACGCGGCGTCTCCAATCGATCGTCAGACCCATGTGCCCGTCCGAGGACAGGGCATGGCAATGCCCGCAAGGCTCGCTCAAAGCCGCGGTGAAGTAGTTGAGTTGAGGGGGCGCTGGTGAGTCACGAGCGGCGTCGGCGCCGGGTTGCGGGGCCCCGCCGGACTCATCTGGATGACCTTAAATCACCACGGTGGACTAGACCAACTTCGGTGTCAACGGGATGCTTTCAGGGATCGGGCGGTGCGCGCCGACACTGCCCGATTGGGCAGACGGCCCTGCCCTCGCACGGACTCCATCAGGGCCCGCCGGGCGGGGGCAACGCGCAGGTCGGCCCACGTGCGGCGGCTCGGGCGGCGTCCGGGACCGGTCCCTGCCGCAGGTGCGCTCGACACGGAGCCGGGGCCGTCCGCGGCAGAGATGACGAGGGGATGGAGATGCCGAGGAGATTCGGGTGTTTGGAAACCCCGACGCGGTGAAGACGAGTGGCGTCACCGGCTGCACTCGTCGAGACTCATCGAGGTAGGAGAAGCGCATGGGCGTCATCGCATGGATTCTGATCGGACTGTTCGCGGGCCTCATCGCCAAGGCGCTGATGCCGGGCAAGGACCCGGGGGGCATCATCGTGACGATCCTCATCGGCATTGCGGGCGGGCTGCTCGGCGGCTGGCTGGGCAAGGTGATATTCGGCGTCGACTCCATCGACGGCTTCTTCGACCTCTCCACCTGGATCGCCGCCATCGCAGGCTCGGTCATCCTCCTCGTCCTCTACCGACTGCTCACCGGTAACAAGCGCCACCATCGCCACGCCTGAGAAGTCACTGGGTAACTGATCGACTTCGTGGTGTGACGCACATGGCGGTGATCCTGTCTC
>NZ_JBHXKE010000446.1:0-3358 GCF_042722765.1 Kitasatospora sp. NPDC058406 | reverse complement strand
CGTCAGGGTGGGACGACAAGCTCAGAGGTGGTAGCCGTACTCCCGGAACTCCCAGTCGGTCACGTAGCGGTCGAAGCGCTCCAGCTCGGCCCGCTTGAAGGCCAGGAAGGCCCCGGTGAAGTCCTTGCCGAGCGCCTCGCAGAGGGCCGTGTCGGCCTCCAGCGCGTCCAGTGCCGCGCCCAGCGAGCCGGGCAGCACCGGTGCCCTGGCGGCGTCGTAGCCGTAGCCCTCCAGCGGCGCGGACGGTTCCACCGCGTCCTCGACGCCGAGCGCGAGCGCGGCGACGAGGCCGGCGACCGCCAGGTAGGGGTTGGCGGTCGCGTCGCCCAGGCGCACCTCCAGCCGGGTCGCGCCGCCGCGCTCCGGCGGGATGCGCACCATCGCACTGCGGTTGTCCAGGCCCCAGTCGATGAGCCAGGGCGCCAGGGTGTCCGGCCCGAACCGCTTGTAGGAGTTCACGGTGGGGTTGAGCAGCGCGGCCAGCGCGGGCGCGTGCCGCAGGACGCCGCCGATCGCGTGCCGGGCGGTGGCGGAGAGGCCGTCGGGCGCGCCGGGGTCGGCGAACACGTTCCGCCCCGCGGTGTCGAGGCAGGAGACGTGCAGGTGGAACCCGGAGCCGCCCTCGGCGTTGAACGGCTTGGCCATGAAGGTGGCCAGCCGGCCCTCCACCCGGGCGAGCTCCTTGACGGCGGCCTTGAACCGGAACGCCCGGTCCGCGGCGTCCACGGCCTCGGAGTGGGTGAGGTTGATCTCGAACTGGCCGCCGGAGAACTCGTGGTTGCCCATGGTGACGCCGATGCCGAGCCGGCCGAGCTGACGCAGGGTGCGCAGCAGGTGGCCGTCCGGGTCGCCGCGCCGGCCGGCCGCGTAGACGTTGCCCGGGGCGTCCGCGTAGGGCCGCCAGCCGCTCGGCGCGGTCGGGTCCGGGTCGCAGAGGAAGTACTCCAGCTCCGGTCCGACGACGGCGGTGAGCCCGAGCCCGGCGAGGCGTTCGGTGACGGTGTGCAGGACCTCGCGGGGCGACTCCGGGCCCGGGCGGCCGGTGCGCGGGTCGGTGGTGCGGCCGAGGCACCAGGCGACGCCGGGCTCCCAGGGCAGCGGGACCAGGGTGGCGAGGTCGGGGTGGAAGGTGATGTCGGGCAGGCCCGCGTCCAGACCGCCCTCGACCGGGACGACCTCGCCGAGCGGTCCGGTGTGGTAGATCGCGCGGCAGAAGGCGAGGCCGTGGCCGACCGCGTCGGGCAGGGCGTCGACGAGGACGTCGCGGCCCCGGTCGGTGCCCATGAGGTCCGGGTAGGTCACGCGGACGACGTCGATGCCCTGGGCCTTGAGCGCGGCGACCGTCTCGGCGACGCCCGGGCCTGCGGCGTTCGGGCCGGCGACCGGGGCGGTCCCGGCGTCGGGGGTGGTCCCGGCGGGGGATGCGGGGGTGGCGACCTGGTCGGTCACTGCGGGCCTCCTCGTGAGGCTGGCGTGGGGGAGGGAGTGCACCTGCGGTCCGGGCGGGCGAGCGGACAGCTCCGGCCTCGGACTCTCGTTTGGGATCAAACATTAGGCCCGGGTGCCCCGTTCGGCAAGAGTCCGGGCCGGATCCGCGCAATCGGGGAGGAGGGGGTGACAGACGGCCCGTCGCGGCATATCGTATGGCCCCAAACGAGAAACCCCCGCAGGTCGCGCCCCCGCCGCCGCGCCGCTTCCGCGGCCACGCCGCCGCGCCCACCGACCCGCCCGCCACCCGCCCCAGCCACCCCGAACCAGGAGGTGCCGTGGCCACCGTGCACGGCTTCTTTCACCCCAGGACGGCCACCGGCCGCTCCTCCCTCGTCCCGTCCCCGCCCTGGCACTACTCGGGCGACCTGCTGACGATCGAGTACCGCACCGACCCGGCCCGGGTCGCCGAGCTGCTCCCCGCGCCACTGTCGCCGGCCGAGGAGGACCCCGGCGCGGTCGCCCTGATCTGGGCCGACTGGCAGTCCTGCGCCGCCGACGGCGCGGAGCTGCTCGACCCGGTCCGCTCCCAGTACCGGGAGTGCTTCGCCGTGGTGCGCTGCAGCTACCGGGGCCGGACCTACTCCCGCTGCGTCTACATCTGGGTGGACAAGGACTTCGCGATCGCGCGCGGCCTGCACCAGGGCTACCCGAAGAAGCTGGGCTCGATCCACCAGACCCGCCCGCACCCCTTCGGCCCGGCGCCCCGGCTCGCCCCCGGCGCCCGGTTCGGGGCCACCCTCGCGGCGGCCGACCGGCGGCTCGCGCAGGCGGTGGTCACGCTGGAGGAGGAGTCCCCGACCAACGGCTTCGTGAACGGCCACCCGATGGCCCACCACCGCCGGCTGCCGGCCATCGACCGGCCGGGCGCCTTCGCGCTGGACGAGCTGGTCGAGAGCGGGGCCGCCGCCTTCGAGGCCGGACCGGCCTGGCGCGGCAGCGCCGAGCTGGAGCTGTTCGAGGCGCCCACGGAGGAGCTCGCCGCGCTGCGGATCGAGGAGCCGATCGCCGCCTACTACCGGCAGGTCGGCGTGGTCTGGAACGGCGGTCGCCTGCTGGAGTCGGCGGCCACGACGGGCTGATCCTGCGTCCCGGGCCCGGAAACCCCGGGTCCGGGACCCCCAGGCCCCGGACGCAGGTCGTACGGGTGCAAATGGAGTGCCCGGCACGCTAGATTCGGCCGACGACAGAACCGCGGCCCCGCCGCGTGGGAGGGACGACCGGTGACCAACCGCACCATCGAGGAGACCGAGCGGGCCGTCCTGGCCAAGCTGGGCCAGGTTCCGCTGCTGCGGGCGCAGATGGCCGCCGTCTCCAACATCCACCGGGCGGCCGCCGCCGTCCGCCAGCACCTGGAGAACTCCGTCCTGCGCGGCGCCCAGCTGACCTGGACCTCGTTCGTGGTGCTCTGGGTGGTCTGGATCTGGGGCGAGATGGAGACCCGGTACGTCGCCGAGGAGGCCGGCATCTCCAAGGGCACGCTCACCGGCGTCGCCCGCACGCTCGAATCCCGCGGCCTGGTCGAGCGGGTCGGCCACCCGTCGGACGGGCGGATGGTGCTGCTGCGGCTCACCCCCGCCGGGGAGTCCCTGATGGCCGAGCTGTTCCCGCGCTTCAACCAGGAGGAGGCGTTCGTGGCCGGCGCGCTCTCCGACGAGGAGTGCGAGCAGCTGGCCGGCCTGCTGCGCCGGGTCGTCGGCACGCTGGAGCGGGACGGCGGGAACCGCCGCTCCGAGCTGACCGCCGACGCTCCCCCGCCGCCCCGCCCGGGCGGTCGCCGCCGGCGCGAGGCCTGAGCCCTCCGGCCCCCGCCCCGACGCGCCGGCACCCCCTCGGCCCCTCGCGGCCGGCCCGGTCCCCCTCGGAGGAC
>NZ_JBHXKE010000445.1:0-3370 GCF_042722765.1 Kitasatospora sp. NPDC058406 | reverse complement strand
CTGGACGGCATGTCGCGCGAACGAAGAGGCTTCAGAGGCAGCGGAGTTCGCCGAAATGCTTCACGTGGAAAGAGTCCACTGGCCCTGACCGCACTTGAGGAGCGGATCGTGCCGTACGCCGCCGCGATCGAACAGCGCCGTCACCGCCAGCGCGGCGGCGACCGACGCCCCGGCAGCCGCGGCGGCGTCTTCCGGCAGTAGATGACCGACGGCGACCGGATCCTCGTCACGATCCTCTACCGGCGTCGCGTCTGCGGCCTGGACCCCCTCGCCGAGCTGTTCGGTGTCTGCCGCAGCACGCTGTGGAACGCGATCAAGGACGTCCTGCCGATCCTCGACGCCCGCCGCATCGACATCACCCCCGCCGAGCACCGGCACACCACAGCAGCCGACCTGCTCGCCTCGGTCAACGAACCGCAGACGGAAGACCATGGGGACGGACACGGATAGCCAACGTGTTGTTCTTTGACGGCTTCACCTGATCCGGGCGTCTCTCAGGCTGGCGTCCAAGCGGGACCACCCCAAGCTGGTGCCGGCGCTGAAGGCCGTCTACACGGCCGTGACCGAGCAGGCCGCCGAACAGGCGCTGGAGGAGTTCGCCGCCTCCGATCTCGGCACCCGCTATCCGGCGGTCGTCCAGACCTGGCAGCGGGCCTGGCCCGAGTTCACGCCCTACCTGGCCTTCCCGCCCGCGATAAGGAAGGTCGTCTACTCCACGAACATGGTCGAGTCGATCAACTCCCGACTGCGGAAGGCCACCCGCAACCGCGGTCACTTCCCATCCGAACAGGCCGCGTTGAAGGTGCTCTACCTCGCCGTCCGGGAGCTGATCGCTCCCCGGGCACGCGACGTCAACCGCGTCGCCGCACACTGGAAGGAGGCGCTGAACCAGTTCTCGCTGTTCTTCGAGGACCGGCTCAGCATCCAATGACCACAGCAGGTGACTTACACGAGGTCGCTGACACGCCCGATTGAGCCGCCGCCGACAGGAGCTTTGGGTGCGCGGAAGGCCGCTTCGCCCTGTGGGGACCGGCAGCCTGTGAACGGGGACGGTGTGGGGGCCGGATCGACGGCCCGGTGGCGGGGGTCCGGGTCGGCAGCGTGGTCGTCACGCGTGGGGGCGCTCCACCGCTGTGCGAGGGCGGGGACCGTGCAGATCGTGCGTGGTTGTCCGGCGGTCACCGCACACCCGATCGGTGTGTGGCGACCGCCGGGCCGGCGGGTGTCTCCCCGAGGCGGCAGTGCGTGATTCTGTGGTCAGTATTTGCACTGTGACACGGTGGTTCTCACAGGTCGCCGCAGTAGCGATCTGGCCGGGTGCTGGCTTCCAGCCCGGAACCGGGTAGTTCGTGACGCTGGACTTTCGTACGGACTCACGGTCCGACGTCATGTGGTGTCAGCGACTGGTTCTTGTACCGGATCTCTATCGGCGAGGTACGTCGTCCGCAGGCGGCGGACCGGCTTTCGCGAGGTCGCGCGGACCGGCCTGTGGATGCTCTCGAA
The DNA here is from genome assembly GCF_042722765.1 of Kitasatospora sp. NPDC058406. Classification (NCBI taxonomy): domain Bacteria; kingdom Bacillati; phylum Actinomycetota; class Actinomycetes; order Kitasatosporales; family Streptomycetaceae; genus Kitasatospora; species Kitasatospora sp. NPDC058406. Next base: position 1,867 of record NZ_JBHXKE010000445.1, on the reverse strand, counting down.
CGTCTCGCGGGCGGCCCGGCGGGTCCTGTGGAGGAGCTGTGCCGGTCGGTGGGCGGGTCGGGTCGAGTCGGGAGACGTTCGGGGACGCTGTCGGTGCGGTGTGTCGGGGTCAGGGTGTGCGGATCCAGAATTCGATCGACCGGGCCGGGACGGTGATTGTCAGTTGCGGGCCGGTCTTGGTGCTGATGAGGAGGTTGTTGGTGCTGGGGCCGTAGCGCAGGCCGCGGAAGTTGGCGGCGGTCTGGGTGTTGACGGTGAAGGTGTAGGGCGTGCTGGAGGAGTTGGTGATCGCGAAGACGGGCTTGCCCTCGGGGGTCTTCCACGCCATGATCCGCTGGTTGACGGCGGGCAGGTACTCCCAGCCCCGCTCCGGCTCCAGCTGGTAGTAGTACAGCGGTTCCTCGACGTGGTGGCGGACCGAGTTCCACGGCATGAACTGGACGAAGCCGGCGATGGCGTTCCAGTTGCGGGGGTTCCAGGTCCAGTGGCCGGGTTGCAGGTCGGGGAAGCGGGTGAAGTCGGTGTCGCCCGGTGGGCGCCAGAAGCCCAGCGAGTAGCCTCCCGCCTCGGCGTTGCCGATCGGCTTGAGGGCGTGCAGCCAGAACCAGCTCTGGGCGTTCTGGAACGTCATCCAGTTCATGATCGACTGGGCGGTGTTGAGGCACCGGGCGTCGCTGGTCTGGTTGTCGAGGTACTCGAACTCGTTGTTGAACACGGGCTTGCCCATGGCCCCCGTCGTGAACCGGTTGGCCACAAGCTGTTCGGTGCTCTGGGTGCCGACGCTGTGCCAGGTCCAGTAGTCCATCATGGCCAGGGCCGCGGGATCGGCGATCATGGCCTGGCCGTACTCGTCCTTCCAGCCGCCATTGCTGTTGGAGTGGATGAGGGCGTTCGGGTACTTGGCCTTGATCTTGGGGACGACGGCCTTGAACGTCTGCACGTATTCGGCGGGCGTGTACTGGCAGCTCGAGTAGGTCGTCCACCCCCCCGGTTCGTTCTGCAGGCCCCACATCGAGATCGGCACGCCGCGGGCGGTGAGGTAGTCGAGGTCGCCGACCATGGCGTCGCCGAGTTCGTCCAGGAACGCCGGGGTGAACGACTTCAGCTTGCCCGCGACGAAGTTGTTGTTGCTCTTGAAGCCGGGGGGCGGTGACCAGTACTCGGCGGCGACGCCCTCGATGCCGGACTTGTGGATCATGTCGGAGAGCAGTTCGGCCTGGCCGGGGTAGCGGTTCTGGAGGTGCTTGCCGGTGGGGTCGGTGCCGCGGAAGTACAGGCCGAGGGCGAGCCGGCAGTAGCGGAAGCCCCGGTCGGTGCGGTCGCCCTTGAACATCTGCTGGTAGAGGCGGTCCCGCTCGCTGGGGACCAAGTCGTAGGGGACGCTGCTGAACGAGTCGGGCAGTCCGTTGTTGCCGGAGCCGATCGAGTCGGACTGGATCTCGAAGCCGAGCCCCAGGATGGTCTGCTTCGGCTGGTCGAAGCGGATGGTGTAGTTGCCGCTGGTCGCGGCGGCGGCGGCCGGGCTCGCGGTCGCGAGGTTGACCAGCGGCGCCATCGCGGCGCCGGCACCGGCGATGGCGGCGCCGCGAAGGATGGATCTGCGGCTGATCGGGTGCGGCTCGGGGATGGACATGTTCTTCCTCCGTTGGTGGGGGTGGAGGTGGCGGTGTGGGCCCCGGGATCCGCGGTCGGCTCTCGGGAATGAGTGGGGTGTCCTACGAGTGAACTGCCTGTGTGGCTCGGCGCGAGGAGCCGCTGGTGGCGGCGACTCGGGGGGTCTCACTGCCGCGCGCTGCTGGATCAGGTGCGGCGGGGCGGGTTGTCCACCAGGTGTTTCAGTGAGGGGGAACGTATCTGATATACTAAA